>NZ_WRFL01000032.1:0-26278 GCF_009778815.1 Candidatus Bathycorpusculum sp. | reverse complement strand
TCTTCAAGCAGGCAGTCATGTAACTATAATCTATCAGAACACTGAGCAAAAAAAGCCTGATTGTTCTCCAACCCCGCCCCCATGCACACCCAAACCCGACTGCTCCCCAACCCCACCCCCATGTACTCCTAAGCCTGATTGTACTCCAACAAGACCCCCATGCACATCTAAGCCTGATTGTACTCCAACAAGACCCCCATGTACTCCTAAGCCTGATTGTTCTCCAACCCCGCCCCCATGCACATCTAAGCCTGATTGTACTCCAACAAGACCCCCATGCACCCCAAAACCAGATTGCAGACCACAGGATTGTTGCAAAGATCAAAACCACAATAACCCAAACGTTCCATGCAACGACAAAACCCACACCAAACACCCCAACACTAAAGCCATAGAGGAAAACTCTGATTCTCAAACAGAAACTGACTCTTCAGCAACTACTCCAGCAGTCTCGAATGATGAGAACAAGTCTACAAACAGCGGATCCTCAAGCTCCACCTCCTCCTCGGATACTTCTAGTAAGACTGCGTCTAATGCGGCTTCTTCTAATTCTGTTGTTACAAATGCTCCTGTAGCTAGTCCTGTTCCTGTGCTTCCAGCGGCTAAGGATCCTTTGCCCTCTGTTACGCAGTCTGTTTCTGAGGGTTCGGTTATGTTTGGTTTAGGCTGGTTAGGTACAGCTTTGGTGGTGCTGTTTGGCGCTATCGTAACCGCACTGGCAATAACTGCAATACACCTAACACATAAAAAAACCACAAAACTTCACCCATAGCCCTACGCAGATCACTAAAAACTGGCAAGCAGGCTCCAATGGAGTGCGCACTAAAACTTGCAGTACTCCAACAGAGCCTGCCAAACAACCCTTTTTTAGTAATTTTTCTGAATCAATAACTGCCTATCTTGTACTCTTATGTAGAGTCAACTCTTGTAAAACAGTGATCATGTGATATTTCTTGGTTAAGTGCTTTAAATGACCTGTTTGTTAATTATTTGTCATAGGCAGAAAATTTATATTTTTTATCCGTGTGCCTGTTTGTATGTCATCTGATTTGGGGCCTTTGCGCAAAATCTTTAAGGATGAAACAAATAGAAAAGCGCTTTTTTTGTTAAATGAGAAAGGGGCCCTGACTTTTGATGAGTTTATAGCGGCTCTTGATGTAACGTCGGGTATGTTTGCTTATCATTTAAAGGTGTTAAATGATTTTTTAGAAAAAACTGATGAGGGCAAATATGTGCTCTCCGAGAAGGGCAAACAAGCTCATGAACTATTAGCAAAAATACCTGAAAATCCGGGTATGTCACGTAGATGGAAAATTGGCTGGTGTCTATCTTTAGTCATTGCGCTCGCACTCACTGTTGTGGGGTGGTATACTTTTGATGCTCCGCTTACAAGAGTTATACCGGCGTTGGGTGGTGTTCTGTTTGTTGTAGCAATTGGGTATTTGCTCAAAGTACGGCCCTTGACTGCCGGACGTGTGTTTTATATCGGTATGGGTTTGAGTGTACTTGGATGTCTTTTTTGGTTGATTGCGTTGTCTTTTGTGAAGCTAATTGGGATTGAGTGGACATTGGATCAGGTAAGTAGTTTGGATGTGGGTGCTAATGTCTTTTTTATAACAAGTCTTGCTGTTAGTTATAGTGCCGGTGGGTTTGTAGGTGACTGGATTGGTAAAAAAAGAAAATATCGCATACCGCAAATTAATTTTTAATTTTTTATTTTACTACTGGCGGTTGTGATTACATCAAAATTTGTGGTGGTTAGAGTAGGCGGAAGTTTTCTTTAACTGTTGTTAGTACAATGTGGGTGTTGGTGCGCTCGATGTAGGGTACTGTGAGGAGTTTTTTGGTGAAGCCGCTCAGGTCTTCACGGTTTTTGAATTTGGCAACGATGATGGCATCGGTTGATCCGGTGACGTCATAGACTCCGCAGACATTGGGGATTTTTGCAATTTCATTTTCTGTCTCTACTAGTTTGCCTTTTGACACGGTTATTTCAGTGACTACTGTTAGTTGGAAACCTAGTTTTTCATGATCCAGTATGACTGAGTAGCCTTTGATGAGTCCCTCATCTTCCATCTTTTTTATTCTAGATAAAACGGTACCGACAGATACGCCAACGTTTTTGGCGATTTGGCGACTACTAAACCGAGCATCCTCTATGAGTCCTTTGAGGATTTTTATGTCCGTTTCGGTTAATTCCATAATAATCTCTTCCTGTACATCTTTTCAATTTAACTCTGCTTTATGGGACATCCTTTTGATAATCAAACGGTTGCGCTAATAAATGTTTAGCTCATAGATGCGGTCGTATGCCAAACCCCTCTGAGAGGCTTGGGTTTGACAGAAAAAAGATAGCAATATTAAATTAGAGCCTAAACTCCACTAATTCGGAGTCATCCTAAATGCCTGCTAAATACGATACCATCCTTGTCTTAGACTTCGGCGGACAATACTGCCACCTCATAGGTAGACGAATAAGAGAACATGGCGTCTACAGCGAAATCGTTTCCCATGACATTTCACCTCAAGAAGTTGCGGCTCTGGGAGAAAAATTCAACCTCAAAGGCTTAATTCTCTCTGGCGGACCCTCAAGTGTTTATGACCTAAATGCCCCCAAACTACATCCCAACATCTTGGAAACAAATCTTCCCATTTTGGGTCTATGCTATGGACATCAACTATTAGCCCAGTTAGTCAATGGAAAAGTTGAACCAGCAGCCTGCAAAGAGTATGGCACCGCACAAGTCACCATCGACAAACCCGTTGGGATTTTAGAGGGGTTAAATACACAGGAGCAGGTTTGGATGAGTCACAGTGACACCGTCATAGCCCCTCCACCAGAATTTGAAACCTTAGCCCATACCGACAACTGTCCCGTTGCAGCATTTCGCCACAAAACCAAACCCATCTACGGCCTGCAATGGCACCCCGAAGTCATCCACACCAAAAACGGTGTACATATGCTCCAAAATTTTATCTTCCAAATCTGTCACGCACAGCCAAACTGGCAAATGGAAGACCTCATCACAAAAATGATCCGAGAACTCCGAACTCAAACAGGCAACAGCCGTGCCATCATTGGTCTTAGCGGAGGCATAGACTCAAGCGTCGCTACCGCCTTAGCCGCAAAAGCCATAGGTGAAAGATTAACCGCTGTCTATGTTGACCACGGATTTATGCGCGAAGGCGAAACAGAAGCCATCCGCACAGCCTTTGAAAAATTCAACATCCACCTCATAGTTGTCGACGCACAAAAACGCTTCATGGACAAACTTCGAGGCGTAACCGAACCCGAAACCAAACGCAAAATCATGGGCGAAGAATTCATCCGCGTATTTGAAGAAATCGCCGCCCAATCCGGCGCTGAATACCTCATACAGGGAACCATCTATCCCGACCGCATCGAATCAGGCGCTGGCAAAAACAGCGATGTAATAAAAAGCCACCACAATGTCGCAGGATTACCTGAAAAAATCAAATTCAAAAAAATCCTCGAACCCCTAGGCGACCTCTACAAAGACGAAGTCCGCAAAATCGCTAAAATGTTAGAACTACCCAAAGAACTCGTTAACCGCCAACCCTTCCCCGGCCCCGGTCTAGCAGTACGCATAATCGGTCTTCTCACCGAAGAAAAAGTCCACATAGCCAAAAAATCCGACAAAATCGTCCGCGAAGAAATTGAACAATGCACCTTTGCCGAGAACCTCTGGCAGTACTTCTCAGTAGTTACCGATACCAAAGCCACCGGTGTCAAAGGAGACGCACGAGCATACGGCTACGTGGTTGCAGTACGTGCCATGGAGAGCAAAGAAGCCATGACCGCCAGCTTTGCAAAACTACCCTATGATGTTCTCGAACGTATCTCCACAAGAATAACCAACGAAATCCCACAGGTAACCCGCGTAGTCTACGATGTAACCCACAAACCCCCAGCAACCATCGAGTGGGAATAACCCCCCCAATTTTACAACAAAAACTCTACTGCAATAGCTGTATTTCCTACTTATTTATATAAACATAGATGCTATACTACTATACCGGTGGAACTGTGAAAGCGTTGATTTTAGCCGGCGGCTTTGCCACAAGACTTCGACCACTGAGTTGTAGCAGACCCAAAACACTTTTCCCCATAGTCAACAAACCACTCCTACAGTGGACCTTTGAGCGCTTAGCCAACAACGGAGTAGACGAAGTCATCTTAGCAGTCAACGCACTAACCCAGTTCTACATACGCCAGCAAAAACCCTCTAAATGCGGCTTAAAAGTCCGCTTCTCCATCGACCCCCCAAAAACGCCCCTGGGAACCGCTGGTCCCATCAAAAAAGCTGAATCCCTCCTAGGACATGACGAACCCTTTCTAGTCTTAAACGGTGATATATTTGCCGACATAGACTACCAAAATCTACTCAACAAACATAAAAAAACCAATGCCCTTGCCACTATGGCCCTTTGTCGTGTGGAGGACCCTAGTTGTTTTGGGGTTGTGGAACTATGCGAGGATGATTGCATTAAGCGTTTCATCGAAAAGCCGCCCAAGGGTCAGGAGCCAAGCAATTTCATAAACGCAGGCACCTACGTTTTGAGCCCTGAGGTTTTCGATTTTATTCCTGAGAATCGAGCCGTTTCGATTGAGCGCGAAATTTTTCCCCAAATTGTTGAAACCGGTCGTCTTGTGGGCTGTCACATGGATGGTTTATGGATAGATATCGGCAAACCCAAAGAGTACATAGAAGCAAACAAGTTAATCCTAGATTCAATCGCTCACACAATAACAAACCCCCAAACAACAGCTGAAATAAGGCCTCCTGTAGCGATAGATCCGAGTGTGGTTTTGGGTGAGAACTCTATCATTGGACCCTATGCCATTATAGGACAAAACACCAAAATCGGCAAAAACGTCACCATAAGTCACTCTGTTATCTTCGCAGATGCAGAAATCGATGATAATGTCACTTTATATGAGGCCATTGTGGGCGAAGGCGCACGCATAGGTAAGCACGCCGATATAGGCCATGGCTGTATAATTGCTGATCAAGCAAAAGTCAACGAAAACATTTCTATGCGTACCGGCTCAACAATTTGCCCCGCTAAAGAGATATCGCAAAACATATAGTCCTGCTTGTCTCCATTCGATTTATGCTTCTTCTGCTTGCTTTTTATGCTTGCAAAAATAACAATACCGCTATTATTATGCACAGCCCGAGGGCCATCACAATAATACTGGGAATCAAAAATTCCTTCTTCTTATAACCATGCAAAATGATGCCAAATCCAGCATATGTACTCAAAAGAGATCCAAACAACACTATAATAAGTTTGATTGCGTCTGATGCCGGTTGATTTGCGGCCATTTGGAGGCTTCCAACTACTAGGGCAATAATACCGGCGAAAAGACCGAGAAATTCAATGTTTTTACTCGTTTGTTTGCGCAGATTATCCAGATCATCATTCACCTTGGACATTTTATCAGTTGTTTTTGCGTTGATTGCGATAAGTATCTTGAGTTTATGATCTAGAAATCTGCGCATATTTTCTGAAGTACTGTATTCACGATGTGGTTCGTGTTTAATTGCAAAATCAATTGCATCTAATGCTTCTTTAAAATTTCCTTGCAAATAAAGAAGCCTTGATTTACCGCTATAAAATTTTGTATACTCTTCTCCATCTATGTCTTTCGACTTTTTTATCGCAACTGTGACAGCGTCATAAGCTTTTTTCAGATTTTCTTCACGTTTTTCTGCAGCCTCAATTTCTTGGTGATTATTCTCATATAGAGTGGCAACGAGCGAACCATACAAATAGATGATCCCTGGATGATTGGGATTATTATCCCAATCCTCTTTTGCTTTGTCAACATCAACCGATGTCACCTTCTCTGGGTGAACACGATTCAACCACTCTAATGTCAGATGCATATATGATTTATAATTTTTGAACTGGTTAGTAGTTCCAAAGATATTCTCAATAATCTTGAAATTTTTTTCTTTACGATTATATCTGCAATCTACAACATAAGCATAAAATGCAGCATATTTAATTATATCAGAAGTATCAGATGTGCATCTGATGTTGTGTAACACGCTGTCAAATTCTTTTAGCGTATCATTATTACTGCGGTTTTTAACTAATTTTGTTATCGCCAATTCAAAGCTACGATTACCTTCTGCAGGACAGATTTTTTCAAAAAAATCAATTATCCCCTCTTGTCCTTGTATCGAAGTAATAGCTGCCTCAAGTTCCTCAGGATCAAATGTCTTAGCATTAAATTCCATGGCTATACCTCAGACGCTGACAAAGCAAAGGTACAACCGTATGCCTATAAAACCTTTCGTGTAAAATGAGATTTGTGTCTTTTTTCAAATGTTTTTTCCCAAATTTAACTCGTTTTTCATAATTTTTTATTGACGTCTTGTGAGTTTCAGTTTAGAATTGCCTATTTTGAACCATGTCGATTGCTTTTCTAGCTAATTCTTCAACGAATTTATCATCTGTTGCTCTTTTGTCCCAAATGTTTTCTTGAGTTAGACCTTCAAGTTTGTGTTGGACATAGAAGCGGAGTTTCGCTTCTGTTCCTGAGGGTCTTATTGTCAAGTGATTAACTTCGGTGTTGTCAAAGTAGAAACGCAAACCCTCATCAGGAAAGCCCTTCCAGTAAATATCATCGTATTTCCCAGTGGCAAATGTCTCGGTTCTCACAATTGGTAAACCTGCAATATCTACGGTGGCGCCGGTGCTAATTTTTTGGGCCATCCTTTCAATGTTTTTTATTATCTTTCGTTTCAGAAGTTCGCCTTCTACTCCTTCAAAAACACCCACTTCTGGAAGAGTTATCTCAATTGTTACAAAACAACCAATATCAGGATCAAGATAGAGACTGTTGAGCATATCCATTAAGGTGGTTTTTTTGGATTTGGCATATGAGGCTATTTCGGCTGTCAACAAAGTTGCTAGGGTGCCATCTTTTTCTAAGGTGTGTCCTCCTTGACCCAATGACTCTCCTTTTTGTGGTTTAGCCCCTCCTATCGTGAAGCCGTTGCTTTCTTCGAAAGCGCCCAGATTGGCTCGTCCTTGTTCCCACTCCTCAATAATCTTTTCAGCAAGGAACCCAAAACCCACCCAAGTGCCCTCGCAGTCAATGCTGAACTTTTTTGCAACTCTGCGTAAAGCTTCACTTGTAACATGACTTTTTATAATTGATTTATGAACAGCATCAGGAATCCTGCCGCCATTTTTTTCAGCAATCGCAGAAAGCCTATACCATAAAACTAGGGTCCAAAGATCATTGGCTGTGAGTAGTTTCCAGTCGCCGCTAATTGCTGAACGTTTGGTTTTGGGTATGTTTATTGTTAAGCCCATTCGGTCAGCATCTGGATCGGTACCAACAAACATGTCGAGTGCTTCAAAGGCTTGGTCACCGTGTTCTTTTTTGAATTCTGCTGATGCCTTTTCAGCAGAGCCAATAAACCCTGGATCGGGTAGTTCGGTTAATTTAAATGCAGGAAACAACCCGTTTGGTGTGTTCATTTCTGAAACAATTTGGATATTGCTAAACCCTGTTTCTTTAAGTAGCCAGGGGACTAGTTTGTGTCCGCTGCCGTAATATGCACAATAACCTATGTGGACTTTTGTCAAGTTTTCCTTTACCGCTTCTAGGCGTAAAATGAATTCTTTTATGTGCCCTAAATATTCCTTGTGTAAATTAGTGTATGAATGATTGCCTATGTCAAATAGGGGTTTATCGCCGCCTAAATATGCAAGGAACTCAGTTGGGGCCTCTTTGAGATTAATCAGTTCTGTTGGTGTCTCTTCTTTGTTGTTTTTATTTCCATAAATTTCATCGATTATTTCTTTTCTTTGATTGAGGTTAAGAGATGCCCCTGTTACTGTGCAGATTTTGTATCCGTTATAGCGTTTGTCATTGTGGCTAGCTGAGATCTCTATTCCTATGTCGGCTCTGAGAAATGTTACAGCGTAAGATAGTTCGGGATAGGGTGTTGGTTCGTCAAATAGGTGAACTTTTATGCCCTTTGAGATAAAGATTTTTGCAACAAGTTCCGCAAAATCTTTACCTCTAAGTCTGCTATCGTAACCGATTACCACGTTTTTCATTCCGCGTTTTTCCATATATCTAGCTACACCCATGGTAATTTTGGAAAAAACTACGTCGTTAATGGTGTTGGGTCCTTTCAAAATTTTTGCGGACAATCCCTCTGAGGCAAGCAGTTTTAGGTCCGATTCAGTGAGTGCGGCACGGCCTCTAATGCCGCCTGTACCAAAAGTTACTTCCTGCCAAAACGCATAAACAAGATCAGACCATCGCTCTTGCTCTATAGCTTGTTTTATCCCTTCTTTTGTTGAATCCGAAATTGAACTGTCCTGCAACCAACTGTTTATATTTTCAAGAGTTTTGTTCATTATTTTGTTAGCTTCTTCAGAACTCATAATATTTGATTCAATTTGCTTATTAAAATATGCTAAAAAACCTTCTTGAAGACGGGTGGACTGACTAAACATTTCTGACATCCTTCTTTAACTCTCTTAAATCCTGTTTTTTAGTTTTTTGGCAAGTTATTTCACTGCGCCTGATTGCTAAACATCTGACATATCAGATAGTATGCACTAATGTTATGTAGTATGCTAAAGATGTAGCGGTACAATAAACGTTAGAAAAGTATACTGGATAAGCTTTTGACACCTCAAGATAATCCTCCGTTAATTCTTCACTTGTTGCCTGCTTCTCTGAGTATGACAAGATTTTACTCCACAGCTTTTATCTCCCTAATGTTTACGCCGTTTTCTATCGGTAGCTTAATGGGCTGAAGGAGTCATGTTATCTCAAACAACAAGGTGAAACCTCTGATTTTAGTCCAACCACAAATAGAAATACAAGAAAATTTAAGCCTCTCAACCTATACTTAACTACGTGATAGCGCATGCCACAAGTCTTGCATCTAACCCCCCAAGAAATAGACACCCCTGAAAAACGCTCAAAATACCTTGTTACAATTGTGGGTTGCAGACACAAAGGTATCCTTTATGCCAACATGTTTGCAGATGCAGGATTTAATGTGGTCTGCACCGATGCTGATGCCAGCATTGTAAAGAGAGCCGCAAAAGGAAAAACAGCCCCCCCTATGCCCGAAGCAGAAGCTAAACTCAAAAGCCACATAAACCAAGAAAAAATTAACGTTACAAGCGAACTAAAAAAAACAATCTCTCAAAGCGATATAGTAATTATAACCCTCACAGCAAAGATCGATGAACAGAAAAAAAACAACTATACCGAGTTAGTAAATACCTGCAAACACATTGGAGCCGCCCTTCACAGCGGAACCCTTGTAATCTATGGCGGCATCGCAAGTGTAGGATTTACTGAGGGAACAATAAAGGAAATACTTGAAAACACCTCAGGGCTAAAAGCAGGACAAGACTTTGGATTAGCCTACAGCCCCCTAATCCCAACAAACACTCCAACATCCACCTTGGAGCTAACTGTTGTAGCCGCATCTGACAACTTGAGCCTAGGCGCCGCTTTAGTTATTCTAAAACCCCTCTCAGGAAACGTTAAGGAAATTTTGGGTCTAAAAACCGCCGAGATAGCCACCCTTTTCACAATTGCAAAACAGGATGCACTTTTGGCGCTAACCAACGAGTTTGCAGTTTTCTGCGAAAATGCCAACACTGACTACTTTAAGGTTCTAGATGCCCTAAACCTCAACATGCCCTGTTCTAGACCAACCCTTGTTGGAGAAGAATGCGACGGCGCCTATTTGTTGCTCGAAGACGCCGAAAACCTAAACATCAAGCTAAGACTGCCCCCTCTGGCAAGACAGATAAACGAAGACATGGTTAAACACGCCGTGAATCTAACTCAGGAGGCTCTGCGAAGTTGTGATAAGACGCTAAGACGGAGCAGAGTGGCCATTTTAGGATCTTCCCCCGCCCGTGACCTCTTTATGAAATTGATTGAGCAGAAAGGCGCCAAAGCCACAATCTATGATCCCTTGACTAAAAAGGAAACCCCTGAACCAGCCAACATAAAAACTAGTTTAAACGAAACTGTGGAAGGTGCTGACTGTGTCATTATACTTGGCGAACCCGAACAGCTCAGTCGTCTCAATCTCAAAAAAATCAAATCCCTCATGAAGTCACCTTCAGTGGTGGTGGATTTAGCTGGAAAATTCGATCCCAAACAGATGGAGATAGAAGGCTTCTTATACTTTGGACTCGGAAGAGGAACTGACCAAAAATGACTAAATTAGGCGTTGCGGTAATCGGCACAGGACAGTGGGGTAAAAATCACGCCCGAATCTACAACGAACTTGACTCAACAGAGCTTGTTGCCATATGTGATGTTAATGCAGAGCGAGCCAAAGTCATGGCTGACTCATATGGTGTTAAAGCATACAGCGACAGCACCGAGATGTTGAGAGATAAATCCATTGAAGCTGTCAGCGTCTGTACCTGGTCAACTATTCTTTTTCAAGAAGCCCTAAAAGTTCTAAATGCCGGTAAGCATGTCTTAGTCGAAAAACCTATGGCGACCACGCCCCCGCAGGCTGAACAGCTTGTAAAAATCGCCAAAGAAAACGGTTTACATTTAACAGTGGGATTTTTGATGCGCTTTATCCCTGGGTTGCAACAAATTCGTCAGTCTGCGGAGAACAAAAAAATCGGTGAATTAGTCTGTGCTACTGCTAAGCGTGTTTCACAGTGGCCTGAGCGGATTGGTGATGTGGGCGTTGTTAAAGACACAGCCATTCATGATATCGATGTTATGAATTTCATATTTAATGAGCCGCCCATATTTGTTTATGCAAACATGGGCAGTATGAGAATCCAAAAGTTTGAAGACTATGCCCAGATAATGTTAACCTATAAGGGCGGCAGAACGGCGTTTATTGAAACTAACTGGCTCACGCCCTACAAGACTCGTACGTTGACAGTGACGGGAAGTGATGCCATTATGCGCCTTGATTACATGACTCAAGACTTTTGGATTGAGCAGAAAACCGAAACAATCCAACCGCGTTTACCCTTCCAAGAACCTCTAAAAGCAGAGCTTCAACACTTTGTTGAATGCATCACTGAGAAAAAGAAACCCTTAGTAACTGGTGAGGATGGTGTAGTGGCCCTCAAAGTGGCAACTGCTGCCTTGGAGTCCTCAGCTAAAAACAAGGTAGTGCATATAGAATAGAGCAGTGTTTATTTTAGGTTGAAGGGTTTGCCTTCGGAGACGGTTTGTTGAGGTACTTTGTCTTTCCATTTCTTTAGAAATGGCAGGTCTTCAGATTCTTTGCGTAACTCATCAGGGAGCATTTCGGGGATTTCATCACGGATGGGATACCAGCGTCCGCATTGAGAGCAGATGATTAAGCCTTCTATGATCTCATCTTTTTCTTCAAAGACATGGAGGTCCAAAGGATGGTGTTTGTCTATGGGGCAGGCAAGGATTTCCATGAGTTTACGTTTCATAATCAACCACGTAGCTATTGAATACTGAGTTATTAAAACTTGCTTCAACTAAAAACTTGATTACTCTTGTTGTTAATACTGAACAAGCACTCAGAGATGCAGTTGATGACGCAAAAGGTGTAGCAACAGTCGATTATATTATGCTCTATTTCTGAATTAGTGTGCAATTTGGATATCTAGTACTGTTTGGTACCAGTTTGGGCCGGTGCTGCGTACGATACGGGTATATTTGAACCTGTACTTGACGCCTAACTTGTCAAGCGTTTCTGCGACTTTTTGCTGGGTTTTCTCAACTGGGTTTTCTTGTCTGGTAGCATGTTCAAAATCGTAGTAGTGTATTAGCCCGTTTGTTTTTTTGAGTGCCGATACAGCAGTGGGCAGATATTGAAGGGCTAGTTCAGGCAGGGGCATCAGCACACGATCGGCGGTGCCTTGAAGTTGGGTTTCCACAAGTTCTTTGGAATCGCCAAGTAAGGGGTAAACGCTGTCTTTGACGTTGTTGATTTGTATGTTTTCAGCCATGAGCTGATATGCTGTGGGGTTGATGTCTATGGAGTACACTTTTGTTTTTGGTGCTGTTTTGGCGATTATTACACTAAAACAGCCCACCCCCGCAAACATGTTAACCACGGTTTCTTCTGTTGAAATTTGTTGTGCGATCCGTAGGTGTTCATGGGATAGCCGGGGTGAAAAATAACATTTTTCTACGTCCACTTTAAAGTTGCATCCTGCTTCTCTATGGTTGGCCAGAGTAGTGTTTTCGCCTAATAGTAATGTGAGTTTTCGGATGCGATGAGTGTTTTCAACTGGACTGGTTTGGGAAAAAACGGTTCGAATTTTTTTGTGCGTTTCCATGATCTGTTTTGCAACGATTTGTGCGTCGGATGGATTGCTGGGGGCTTTGATGATAGCTATATCGCCGACTATATCAAAAGAGCTGTAAACGCGGCTTAAGGCGTCGGGTGGTAGCTGGTTTGCAAGTTTTTCTCTAAGACGTACTCTCAATTGCTTATCCTCTGCATAATGCTATTGGAAACGTTTAAAAGTAGATTGCTTTTCTTTGTAGGAACAGGCGTTTACGCATGGAAAAATCAGGAATTGTTTACGAATGTATGAGATGCGGTTCGCGTGTCCCTTCCGAAGAACTTGAACTCCGCGGCGGAGAAATCAAATGCATCATATGTGGATACCGTATATTAAAGAAGGTTAAACCTCCGGTAGTTAAACGGGTTCAATCAAAATAGAGAGAAGGTACTCGTGCTTAGCACGGGCAAATAAATTTTTGTTTGTTTCTATTTTTAATAGTAGTCTTGGTCTCCGAGTTTACGCAGGGCTTTTCCTTTGAGTTTCACAGAGGCAGAGGAATTGTCCTCATCTTTGTAAAAGTCGTCGTCTAAATCATGTTCGGCTGTTTTTCGCCGGACGGTTTCACCGCAGATTGCACCCGGAAGCAAGCGTCGTTTAAAGCACATTGAATATGTACACTTAGCCACGTTGCAGGGTTCCTCTCCATCTCTGCACCAAACTGAATCTCTTCGGAAAATTGCTGCATTTTTGCCGCACTTGAAAGATTGGCATGTTGGAGAACAAGATTTTGCTTGAGCCAACAGGATACACCTCAGGAGTCAAAATATTACACGTTTTAGTTATTGGATGTGTATTGTTTCTTGGAAGCCTATAAACTTTTTTCTAAAAAGAGTCGAAATCTAAGTTGTTGCTTTAGGTGTTACGCTATGAATTTTTCGGTGTCGGTAGACTTCGACTGTGATGAACCCAAATAAAGCCGCAAATACTATACCGATAGTAATTAGTGTGCTTGTTTGCATAAGCAGGCCTCCAAGGGATGTGTATTTGTCTATTTTAACTTGAACCGTAGCAGGTTCGTTAATATTTACTGTTATGGCTTGTGATGCCTCCGATTTGCTTTGGTGTTGGGCGATTATTTGTATATGGCCGCCGATGATGTTGTCAAAGGTTGCTATGCCATTGCTTTGGGTAATAGCTGAGGTTCTTGTAGGTCCGTTGAGGGTTACCTCGGTGTTTGGAATAGAGGATCCCCAGAAATCAACGACTGAAACAGAGAGGCGAATGCCATAGAGTGTACAACGGATTTGTTGCTCTCTATTACCAAAGATCTCTGTGGTGGTTTCGTTGATTAGGGCATTTCCGCTGTATACTCTGATGCGATACATTCCAAAGGTTATTTGTGCCGCCGTGTTACCTTGGTTGTCAGTTGTTGCTGAATAAAAGAGTCCGTTTGAGCATTCCACAAATTCTATGCGCGCCTCGGGTATGGCTTTATAGTTATATCCGCTAACATTTATGGAAACGTTTTGAATGGGGCAGTCAATCACAAAATGCGCAACGACTTGATCAATGCGATTGCTAAAGGTATTGTTGCCTGCGTTAAATATATGACCATAGAGTGAAGCATCCACAGTGTAGGTGGCGCCAGCTAAGGTAGATGTTAGAGTATATTGGCCTGTGTGGTCTGTTCGGCCCGTTGTGCTGTCACTTTTTGAGTTGGTGTTTCCTTGGTAATTGTATGTTATGTCTAGGTCTACAAAGGGTATGGTGACGCCGGCGGCGTTTTTAACTGTAATTATGGTATCAGTTAGTTGACAGCGTAGCGGAAAGGTTTCTTCTCCTGAGATAATTATGTTTGATTGCCCTATGTTGATGTCTTTCCATGTGGCAGTTAAGCTAAAGGGACCATTTTCAAGCCTAAAGGCTGTGATACCATCTAAACCGCTTACAGCGCTGAAGACTGTACCAGTCGCTGAATCAGTGGCTCTAACTAAGACATCGGGTACGACTTTGCCTGCGAGGTTGATGACTTGTACCTTTATTTGATGTCCGGGGACTGTGAAAGTCTGTTGGTCTTGTATAGTTTTTTGTTTGTCTTGAGGTGTGATTTTTACACTGTAACTTCCGATGGCAACATTATCGGGAATAATCCAAGTAGTGCTTATTATGCCCTCTGCGGAGGCTGTAACTTGGAGTGTTTCTATAGTAGTGTCGCGGCTGCTAAATGTTATTGTCGCTGCTTGATTAGGTTGGTAGGCGGTGGCATGGATTTTGGCGGTTTCTCCTCTGTGATAAACCGATGAATCTAGAATGTGTGCGCTGAATTGGTTTTGGGCTAGGGTGTTGTTGAATTTTATGGTGTAGGTACCGGTGTAGTCGATTGCTCCGTTGGAGGGTGAAAAATTGTTGCTTGGGAAACTAACTTGGGTGCTTGCAGTGCCCTTTTGGTTAATGGTGCCCAAGTTTACGTTGGTTGTATGGGTTGTGCCGCTGGGTAAAATCACATCAACTGTTGCATAATAGTTAACGCCAAGGCTACCCGCGGTAACTGATACGTTAAAGGTTATGCTATCGCCCTCTATTATTGTTGGTTGGGCTATGTCGATGTTGTAGCCTATGGAAACTGTGAAATGTTTGGTTGAGTTACGGTTGGTTGCTACTTCTTGTAGTATGAGTGCATATCGTCCTACTGGACTTTCAGGAACCGTAAAATTGGCGTTTATATAGTAGCCCTCCGAGATGCCGCTGGCAACAATAGATCTTCCCAGTATGATCTGGTAGGATGCGTTTGGGTTGACGAGGGTGCCTAAAATATTTACACTTGATCCTGATGGTCCGCTGGCAGAGTTGGGAGTTATCTGATAGATATTTACCTCCAAGTTTTGCGGAGCTCCCAAAGGTGCCACCGATAAAGCGGCAAAAAGCATGAGAATCAGGATGGTGAATGTAGTGAATTTCTTATTCAACCCTTTCTTGCTCTCCTGAACTAGTTAATACTGATGTTAGGTCACATTGTATTTTAAATTTTGTCATCTAACATTTCAAGGGCACCCCAAATGGTTGCCTGCAGTAACAAAAGATTCGCCATTAAATGTAGTTTTCGGCGCAGGTCTTTTTAAAAGACCGTAACTATAACAGAGCAAACGGTGAAACTAGTTTGCAAGACCCCTCTGCATCTCCGCTTCTATCGGCGCTTAAAAAACAAAAGTATCACCTAATTGGTGCTAACTCTGCAGTGAAACGATGCAAGTGGCTCTATGAGTCAATAGTTAACAATCGTCCTTGTTACAAACAAAAATTCTACGGTATCCAAAGTCATCGCTGTATTCAGATGACACCTTCGCTGTATTATTGTACCCAGCAGTGTCTATTCTGCTGGAGGGCTCAAAGCGGTGACATGCAAATTCACTGGGATGAAATGCACAATCCCAACAAGGACACACCTGAGCAGATTGTGGAGGGGTGCTTTAGAGCCCAAGAACGAATTATCTCAGGTTATAAGGGCAATGAAAAGACTGATTGGCGCAAATTCCAAGAGGCCATGCGTCCCAATCAAGTTGCTATAAGCCTCACAGGTGAACCTACCCTCTATGCACCCTTAGGCGACTTACTGAGCACTTTCCATCAAAGAGGATTAACTACTTTTCTGGTAACCAATGGCAACCTGCCCCAGAAACTCTCCCAGCTCAGTCAAGAACCCACCCAGCTCTATGTTTCACTCTGTGCTCCAAACGAGGAGGTTTACAACAAAATCTGTCGACCCCAATTCCCAGCCGCATGGAAAAAACTCAATGAAACCCTCGAGTTGCTCAAAAGTTTTCGTTGCCCTACAGTCACACGTATGACTATGGTAAAGGATTACAACATGGCTGAAGTGGAGGGGTATGCTAAACTCATAGAGAAAGCGCAGCCAACCTACATCGAAGCTAAAGCATACATGCATATTGGGTTCTCGAATTTGCGGTTGGGGTTTGATCGCATGCCTCTACATGGCGAAGTCAGAGAATTCGCCCAAAAACTTGCTGAGCAAACCGGTTATAGAATTATCAATGAGGCACCTGAGAGTCGTGTGGTTTTGTTGAGCCGATTGGAGAAGGCTATACAAGTGGGAAAGAGCTGATTGAAAGTTGGCAGGCGGATTGTTTGCAATAAATTTTAAATACCCAAGTTTTGCCCTTATGCTGTAGTAAACCAAGCGGTAAGTATAATGGTAAACGAAGGGAAAGGCAGACTGTTTCGACGAAAAGACGGTAAATATCTAGTTTATCTGCCTAAAGATTTAGCAGAAGACAGCATGTTTCCGTTTAAGGGTGCTGATACCATATTTGTCAAAGTGAGTTTTTTGCTTGGTGACAGCAAACTTTTGGTTGAGAAGTGGCCGCAAGAAACTTGACTTTAATTTTTTCTTTATCTAGCTGATTTTTGAGTGTTGAGTTTTATTGTTTTTTGGCAGGTGTTTTGTTGCTGTTTTCTTATCGATGCTTGTCAGTGCCAAACACATGTGGTATATTACATATGCAGATATGCTGTGGGTTTAGAAATATTCTTGATGTGGAATTAGTTTTAAACCTCCAAAAATAAACAATATGTCGTGAGTAACATGACAAAGGTAATCGCTCTGATAGTGTTTATCGTCATAACCGACGTTGTGCTATTCTCCACAGCCATATCCTGCGGCCTAATACCCCTAACATATGCCACCACATCAACAACAGCAGAAACAGCAACCACAGCCAACAATAACCTCTGTCTTGAACTCCAATGGGCCATTATAACCGCCATTTTCATCCCGCTGATCAGCTCATTAAGCATCATAGCCGTCTGGATAAAAAAAATGAACTAACCCTCAACCCAACAAACACCCACCAAAACCCACCCAAACCAAAAACCCTACAAACTAAACTCAACAACAAGAAAAACCCGGCCCTGTAGGTGAACATATGGTAAATAAACAACCAGCCCACTACACTACTTGGTGCCAATTTGTCTTCTATAGAAAACATTATTCAGCAAGTCAAAACCGAACTCACAACTAAAAACAAAATTCGTGAGGACGCACATGAATACATGCGCAAAGCTGCCAGTCTCTCAAAACAATCCATTCTGCTTCTACACCAAAAACGATTCGATAACGCCCAAAAAATGCTCAATGATGCCCAAACAATCATTACAAACCTCCAAGAACAAGCTAAAGAATACCCTGAAATAATCTACAGCGGCATGTTTAGCGCAACACTACAAGAATACTCCGAAGCAAACATCCTGCTCACACTGGTTAAAACCGACCGGTTTGTTACTCCCTCTGAGATCAGGGTACCACCAGTCGACTATATTTTAGGCTTAGCAGACGTTATCGGTGAATGCAGACGCCTGGCACTAGACTACCTGCGAGAAGGCGAAGTCGAAAAAGCCGTAAAATGCCTCGAAATCATGGACCAAATCTTTATCCAACTACTAGCACTCGACGAAGCCTACATGCTGGTTCCCGGACTACGCCACAAATCTGACATCGCACGCCGCATCATCGAAACCACCCGCGGCGATATCACCCTTGAAGTACGACGCAAAACACTCGAAGACCTTCTCAAAAAATTCGAAACGCCCCTGCCCAAAACCAAACCCAAACAAACAAAAAACTAAACTCAAACCCACATGACTCATACCCAAAATATCTCCTCTCTATAGTTTGTCCATCAACTATACCAACACGGCCTCCAGTGCCCTATAGTTATAAACTGACAACCAAATGCTCGAGTTAGGGACAGCAAAGTAAATATCTCAAAACCGTAATAACTGGTTTAGCGTGATTCAATGGCAGAAGAAATAACTTTTGACTACTTTGAAAAACTTGACTTACGAATCGGCAAAATCATCGAAGCCGAAGCAGTTGCTGAAAGCAAAAAACTCATCAAAATCCAAGTAGACTTCGGCTCAGAGCAACGCCAATGCATCGCAGGACTGATAAAATTCTACAAACCCGAAGAACTAACCGGCAAAAAATGTTTATTTCTACTAAATCTACAGCGCCGACTGATAGCAGGACTTGAATCACAATGCATGATTTTAGCCGCCGAAGATGAAGCAGGCAACGTGTCAGTTCTACAACCTGAGAAAGACATCACAGAAGGAAGCAAACTAAGATAACAACACCAGCAATACACAACTAACAATCCTCTACGGTTTCTTTTACAATCGCTAATTAACCAGCGTATGCTATCACATACAAACGGTGCTCAGTTGGGTCTTTAGAGAAAAGTTAAATTAATTATAGCTGCGGTTATTGTATTGCATTATTGTGAAGGTATGATTTAATGGCAGTTAACGAAGAAGCACTCATGTGGGTTGAAAAGTACCGCCCTAAAACTTTTGACGAAGTCGTCGGCGTAAAAGACATCGTAGAAAGCCTTCAGGCGTTTATGAGAAACCCCAAAACAATGCCACATCTCATGTTTGCAGGTGTTCCTGGCACAGGCAAAACAACCCTTGCCCTTGTCATCGCCCACACCCTATATGGTGCAAACTGGAAAAACTTCACTCTCGAACTCAACGCTTCCGATGAGAGAGGTATAGATACCGTTCGAGACCGCATCAAAGACTTTAGCCGCTACAGCCGCACAGGCTTTGGCGAAGATATTCCCTTTGCACTAATCATCCTAGATGAATGTGACCAAATGACCGGCCCCGCACAAACTGCACTACGCCGAATCATGGAAATTGGTAGCCGCACCAGCCGCTTCATACTCATCTGTAACCAATCCAGCAAAATCATCGAACCCATCCAGAGCAGATGTGCCATATTCCGCTTCAGCCGCGTCGACAAAGAAGCCATGAAGCAACATCTCATCTGCATCGCAGAAAAAGAAGGCACCACATTAGTCCCCGAAGCCGCCGATCGTATTGTCGATTTTGCCGAAGGCGACCTGCGCCACGCCATAAACTCACTACAAACCGCCTCAGCATACAAAGAAGGCGTAATAGACGAAAAAACCGTATCACTGGTCATCGGCGAAGCCAGCCCCAGCCAAGTACAAAAAATGATACGTAAAGCCCTCTACGGCGACTTTATGGACGCCCGTAAAACCATGTATGACATCATGGGCAACTTTGGCTTTAGCGGCACTGAGATCATCCGTCAAGTCCAACGTGAAATCTTTAAAATGAGTGACCTCACCGCCGAACAAAAAGCAGACCTCTCTGGAGTCATCGGCGAATATGATTATCGTCTCACTCAAGGTGCCAACAGCGACATCCAACTAAGCGCACTACTTGCGCAATTTGCCAAATTTGGCAAGGGCATAGAGGAAAGTTATGCAGACGCAAAATAACCTGCTCTGGGTTGAAAAATACCGCCCCAAAAAAATTGACGCCGTAACTGGCAACGACGAAGCAAAAGCCCTATTTATTGAATGGCTCAAAAACAAACGTCACAACAAAAAAGCAGTACTGCTCTATGGACCCCCCGGAGTTGGCAAGACCGCACTGGTTTTGGCCGCTTCACGAGAACTGGGCTTTTCTGTTATTGAAATGAATGCCAGCGACACCCGTTCCGAAAAAGCCATTAACGCCGTTGCCAAACCCGCCACATCCTACAAGGCACTAGATAACTTTACAGAAAACGCCCAAACAAACGGCAACGTACTGTTTCTTGACGAAGTCGACGGCATCGCCGGCAACGAAGACCGCGGCGGAGTTAGCGCAATTCTAAAAATCATCGAAGACTCCCTCGTACCTGTTATCATGGCCGCAAATGATCCCGACATCGAAAAATTACGTCCCCTCAAAAAAGAATGTCTACTAATACGGTTCCAGCAAGTTCGTATCCCTCTAATAATTGCCCTGTTACAAAAAATTTGTTTATTAGAACATGTAACCGCAGAGTTTGAAGCGCTTGAGCGTATTGCACAGAACAGCAAAGGTGATGTACGCTCTGCTATAAATGACCTGCAGAGTTTAGGTGAAGAAAACCACCATCTAAGTCTTCAAGACACAATGATGCTCACCTCACGCAACAAAGATACAAGTCTAGATGAAACCCTTAGACGATATTTTTCTGCACAAAGCATCGCCGAAACCTCAGCTATGCTGGCATTCTCAAACATTGACTATGACGATTTTTTGCTCTCAGTTAGCGATAATCTCCCAAAACGCTACCCCGATCTCACCGAACTTGCCAAAGCTTACAACTATGTATCCAAAGCCGATTTGTTTAGGGGTCGTATCGGTACTGAAAACTGGCATCTGCTCAAATACTTCTACAACGACCTAGCTCACGCTTCAGCAGTTAACCCCCAATCCTATAAATCCTTCACCTTTGTCACACCCCCCATACGCATCATTACCCTGTTTTGGACCAAGGGTAAACGCACTATGTTAGATGCAATATGCGGCAAAATCGGGGCGCAATGTCATGTCAGCCACAAAACCGCCAAACATGACTTCGTACCCTACATCAGAGCAATGTTGCAAAAGAAACCCAAAAGTCCCCTTGTGAGCTGGTTCAAGTTCACCCCTGAAGAAGTCGATTTCCTAATAAAAATGGGCAGGTACTGAGAATGACAATTGTTTTAAACGGTAAAGGGTTTAAGCTTCCACGGGTGGAGAAAGAAAAATTTGTTAATCTCATCCATCTGGGCTTAGACTACGACCGTAATGCAGGTCTATTCTCCATTAAGAGCTACAATAACATCGAAAAAGTCATCGACACCATCAGTGACATTTTGAAAGATGATGTGGTTTTTCTGCAGAGTTGTATCCGTTGCGGCAAAGATTTTTCATGCCGGGGTTGCAACTACCTCGAATTGTGTACCACTAAAAATCTGCCGTTTAGCTGTGTTTGTTCTCAATGTTTAAAGGATCGAAAGAATTTTGAGACGTATCTAACCCAATTTTAGACAACAAATCAATAGTGCGCAAGGCATAGGTTGTTTTGTTCTCCAGAAAAGTTGAAACCGGTATATTCTGAAGGTTATATATTTACTTGATATAACTCTTTGGATTTATGTTTAAATACTTGATTGTGCCCATCAAAATATGGTTGTTTTTACAAAATAGTCTGGTAATGTTAACTTGATTGATACTAATAACCTTGCCAAAAAATTTGGGTCTTTAACAGCTGTAGGCAACCTGACGCTTCATGTAAACGACGGTGAAGTCTTTGGTTTTCTGGGACCAAACGGTGCAGGAAAAACCACCACCATACGTATGCTGTGTTGTCTGATATCTAAGACCAGTGGAACTGCAACCGTAGGTGGTTACGAAATAGGCAACAAAGCAGATTCATTAAAAATCAGAAAAATTATCGGATTGGTACCTGACAATGTGGGACTCTCCGAGCACCTTACTGCATATGACAACCTTGACATTTATGGGAAAATATATGATTGCACCGAAACACAGAGAAAAGATAACATTAAACGATTTCTCGAGATGCTGGGGCTCTGGGAGAAACGAAATGTTTTAGTTTGGACTTTTTCAAAGGGTATGAAACAAAAGCTTGCCATAGCCAGAGCACTGATCCATGACCCCCAAGTACTGGTCTTAGATGAGCCCACCGCAAATCTTGACCCCGAGGCATCAAAAACAGTACGAGATTTCATTCTTCAACTAAAACGCGAAAAGAAGACCATTTTCTTAAACACACACAATCTCAACGAAGCACAAAGAATCTGCGACCGCGTTGGCATCATAAACACTGTACTTACAGCGGTTGGAACACCCCAGGAACTGGAACAGTCGGTAAGTAACAGAAAAACCGTTATTAAACTCGAGCAAATCACCGACCCCATTTTAAAAGCGTTAAAGAATATGCCGCTCAAAAATCTATCCAGTGAAACTAACACCTTAACCTTTAATGTTCAAGACCCCGATAAAGAGAATTGGCCTGTGGTAGAAGCTATCGTCTTAGCAGGTGGACACATCAGAACTGTAGACGTAGTTGGCTCCGACTTGGAAGATACCTACCTAAAACTTGTGAGGAAAGAAGTATGAGACTCTCAAAGGCATGGCTTGTAGCCACTAGAGACTTTAAGGTATTTAGTAAACAAAAAAACATCTGGTACCCCATCGTCGCTTTCCCAATTATAATATCTATCATTTTTCCACTAGTGCTCAATTTTGCTCAGGCACGAAATGCCGAAATCACTGCAACTAACCTTACCAATCTGATGAATTCATTTTCCTTTTTTTTCATCATCGGAGCCGCCTTTATTCCCCTAAGCATTGCTTCTTACAGTATAGTCGGTGAGAAAGTAGAAAAAAGCCTCGAGCCGCTTCTGGCAACGCCTCTCACCGATGGCGAAATCTTACTTGGGAAAGCAATCTCTGCGTTGTTACCAACTTTAATTGTTATGTATGCCGCCTCAGTGGTCTTCATGTTTGGTATGAACCACGTATCGTTTGATAAGCTGGGTTACTACTTCTACCCGAATTGGACCCTCGGAGTATTGTTGCTGGTTTTGTTGCCGATTGCCGCTGTCTTAAGCATCTTATTTAGCATAATTGTATCTTCAAAGGTTGCCGATGTACGCAGTGCCAGTAGTTATGGCCTGCTCATGTTTTTTCCTTTCATAGCCATATACCTAGCCAGCGAGACCAACCTTCTAACTTTGGATGTAAACAATCTGTTGATAATTTCTGGAATTCTCTTAGCGGTTGATGTGGCACTCTTTTTTGTGAGTACAGCGACTTTTCGCAGGGAGGAAATACTAACAAAATGGAAGTAACCCCTCTTTATGCTACTACTGCCCTGATGCAGAACAACATTGAAACGAGGTGGTAAGATGTCTGTTGAGGTGTTTTTGATTATTATTGTTGTAACTATTGTTATTATGGTGCTGGGCTATTTTTTCAAGTACAAATTTAAGAAGAAATGATAGCCAAACCGAATCTGCTTTTCTTTTTTATTGAGCAGACGTTTCAGTCTCTCCGACTATGAACGGTGGTTTTTTGTTTGTGAATCTGAAGGTAGATTCAAAAAACATAGTCTTTAACGGGTCTTAGCAGGTCTATAATTTTAGCATATAATTCGTCTGCCACTGTCTCTCGAGGTTTATTGCCATCAATTAGAATCAGTTCCCCTTTTTCTACAAACTTTAGGTAAACTTCTCGAACTCTACATTGGGTCTCCAAAGTTTCCATCACTGATTTTTTGCGGTGCAGACGCTCCAGTACCTGTTCAGGTGGTACATCCAGAAAGATGCTAAAGTCAGGTTGTAGTGCTTGGCTGTTGATGTTTTTAATCCACTCAAGGCTTAGACCTGAGTTGCCTTGATATGCCAGCGACGAGTAGAGATAGCGATCGCAGATGACTAGTTTACCTTGGTTAAGCGCGGGTTTAAGTTCAGCATTCATATGTTCAATGCGATCAGCGGCAAAGAGAAGGGCTTCGGCTTCGGTTGGAAGCCGAGTTTGGTCGTAGAGACAACATTCACGAATAAAGGTGCCGATTTTGCCTCGGCTGGGTTCTGCGGTGAGGTAAACGCTATAGGTTTCAGATAGGCGTTGGGCTAAAATTTTAGCTTGGGTGGTTTTCCCACTTCCATCTAGTCCCTCGATAACCAGAAAGATTCCGTTTCCTGCCATAATACTCAACCTTGTAATCTGCGCTATACATTAATTGTAGGTCCCTAAATATAATTGTCAAGAGGTAGCGCTTGTGCCTAAAGCTTACTGGGGAGAAATCAAAGACCCCGTCCACGGCTATGTGTACATAACAGATGCGGAGAAAAAAATCATAGATACCTATCCTATGCAGAGACTGCGTCGGCTTCGTCAGCTGGCCGGTTCTGAGTATGTGTATCCCGGAGCTAATCATACCCGCTTCGAACACAGTCTAGGTGTCATGTTCTTAGCAGGCCAGGTGCTGGTAAACCCCCGTATTTCCCAGGCAGCAACTGAGGATGAGGTGGATATGTGTCGTCTCTCAGCTTTGTTGCATGATTGCGGTCATGGTCCCTTCTCACATGTGTTTGAACATTTGCTAAGCAAAAACCTCAACAAAACCCACGAAGACCTCACCTCTTGGATAATTGAGAACAGTGAAGTAGCTGACATCCTAAACAAGATGGGCTACAACCACAAAGAAGTCGCTGGACTAGCCGTTGGAAAGTTGCACAAAAAAGACCGCGCCTTTCTTGACCAAATCATAAGTAGCGCTGTAGATGTAGACAAACAAGATTTCATTGTCCGAGACACCTATCACACCGGCGCTGAGTACGGCTTCATAGACGTGTATCGCCTCATCCACGCCTTGGATCTTTTAGGCGAAAACTTGGCCGTTGAACTAGGCGCCCTATCAGCCTTGGAAGCCTTTGTGATTGCTCGTATTGAATCTTTCAAAAGTATCTATTTTCACCGCGTCGGACGCGCCGCACAGATAATGCTGGCATCGGCTATGGATAAAGCAAACAGTGAACTTGGATTAACCGCCTTTGAAACCCCCGAAGAATACCTAGCCCTGGATGATTACACAGTTTGGACCGCACTCAAAAAATGCCGCGCATCTAACGAGATTATCAGCAATTTAGAGAACCGCCGTATGCTCAAATGCGCCTATGAGCGCACCTTCTACGAAAAAGACGCCCTGATATCTAACCTGTTTGGACAGGAATCCTACCGTTTACAAATACGCGGCGAAATCGCCAAAGAGGCAGGCGTCGAAATAGACACCGTTATCATCGATGTCCCAACCGTCCCCTCAGTACCCTATCACCATGCCGTGCTCATGGAATCAACCGAAATCCCCGTATTCACCCGAAGCACAGCAGGCGAAAAGAAACTCCAACGCCTAAGCGAGAGCTCAAAGATATTTGAAACCCTCAAAGGCTTCATGAATATTCTGCGCGTCTACACTGATCAAACAAACCGCGCTAATGTCGAGAAAGCCACCGCTAAGGTACTAGGCCAGATTCCTTCAGCAACCAAAATCTCATTCTAGCATCCGATATGACTGGCTCTTAAATACTAGTCCTTAATTAGGAGAATGTCAGCGCATACTCTATGCGTGGGAAGAGAGCCAAATGACAAATAACGCCAATGCTGAGGATAAAAAAATAATTAGCGTAAAAATCAAACGCAAACCCGAAGGGGACGCTGATCCCTCTCAGCTGTTCTCCGGCCAAGATATCAACCGTATTGTCACAGAATTTGTGACCTCTTGGATAAACGGGGATATTATCATTCGTTTCCCAACTGCTGCTGAACTCGCTAAAAAGAACCCGATCAACCTCAGTCTCTCAGTGGATCCCTCAGTTAATGCGGAACTTAAAATCAAAGAACACTACGTCGATTTGCTCTCTATTATTGCTGGTATCAAACCTGCCTCAGAAAGTGAGCAAAAAAAGGCAGTTGATGAAGTTTTTAAATTACTGCTTATGTTCCGTAGCTCCAACCGTATTGAGGGCAAAATAATCTCAAATGACTTCCAAAAACGGGTGGAAGATCTTGAAAAAAAACTCGACTCCCAAACTAAACTCATCGAACAGATAACCGGTTTTCTGTTTACCCCAAAAAAGAGCAAACAAGGCAAGTCTAGCAGTAAAAAGATGAACTCCTGAAGGGTAAGGTTTATTCATAGGAATTTGTATTCTGCTTGTGCTTTCCACAAATGCGCTCCGGTAGTATAGTCCGGCCAAGTATGCCGGCCTTTCGAGTCGGCGACCCGGGTCCGAATCCCGGCCGGAGCACTCCAATACCTCATCCTTTCTCCAGCTTCTTATGTTCTGGCTTTTAAATTTCTAAAAAGACTTACACAAAAAAGCGATCGAATCCTAAAACCACGAGTTGCCCCAAAATTTATCCCCAACATATCGCAAGTATCATCATCAACTTTTTCTTTTTCTTAGATAAAAAACACTGCTGATGGAGCATCATCATCAGTAATTACCTAACTTTTTAGCCGGTTTTATACACTACAGCTTTATGCCTTTTCAAGCCTTTTTTGATGCACCCGTTGTTTCTCACTAAAAGCCGTTATAATGAAATCATGTTGTTTTGGTTT
>NZ_WRFL01000031.1:0-26514 GCF_009778815.1 Candidatus Bathycorpusculum sp. | reverse complement strand
TGATGAGACTGTTGTTCCACCAACTGATGACGATGATGAGACTGTTGTTCCACCAACTGATGACGATGATGAGACTGTTGTTCCACCAACTGATGACGATGATGAGACTGTTGTTCCACCAACAGGCAACGATGATAAGACTGAACCAGATCAAAACAAAAATAACAACACAGATAATTCCTCTGGTAGCTCCAGTAGCAGTAGTTCCTCTGGTAGCTCCAGTAGCAGTAGTTCCTCTGGTAGCTCCAGTAAAGCTGTTGCCCAAGTTGTTGACAGCATAGTTGATGCCAAAATTGCTCCAATCGAAAACCCTGAATCTGTAGCAACTCAAGAACTTTCTACGGCAACTTCAGGAAATTCACAAGGCTTCCCCTGGTGGATATTGATAGTTGTCCTTGTTGCAGGTTGTATCTGTTTCGGTTTAGTTATCTATCGTCGAAAGCCATAAACAACACTAAAACACTCCCTTTCTTTTTTTTGTACTTAACTCTACAGTTTACTCTATCATAATTGAATAAATTGGCGAATTTTAAGTATTATTAATAACTTATCAGATGTATACCCGTACGCTATGTAACTATGTGAGTCATAAATTTGGTGAATTTCTTGCGATTTCTTTGGGAACGCACAAAAACCCTCTCGTTTGTTCCCATAAACATCCCTCTCTATCTTTGAAAGCTCAAACAAAATCTCCCTAACTGATACCTCATCCGTCAGCGCCGCTCCCTAAGCTGGCTAAAATCTTAAAATGTAGTCTTAAAGCAAAAAACCAGGATGTCGTTAATTTATATAATTTTATATCTGTATTATTCTTGTATCTTACTCTTTAAAGTCAGCTTTGATTTTTTGATCCACCAACTTGGCAATCATTAGATTAGAGATAAACACGTATTTTACGCCTAATAGTTCTGCGAGTTCAGCGGGTTTCTGGTCCTGTGTTACCAGTACCAGTTTATGTTTACCGGCATATTCTACGACTTCCCGGTCTTTTGCCGCTTTCAACCCCGCTTCCTGTGCGGTTAAAACTTCATAACCCAAGGTTTCAAAATACTCTTTTAAGCCGGCATACATCTCATCTAAGAGAATCTTCATAGCCACCGATTTTCCTGTTTGTAAGCTGTTTAGTGGTTCCTAAGTTAGTCTATAAGCAAAAGGGCAAATGAATCAGCATTCTTGGCAAAGGGAAACGTAAACTCTATTCCCGCATTAGTAGCAGTTTTCTTTACATTGACACCCACTGCATCCTCCGACCAGCGTGCCAGTTCAGGATGTCGGCAAATTCCTGTTTGAGTGTTGCATTTATCGCATAGCTGGCAGTGCCCCGAAATGAAAGATACCGCTAAACTGTAGCCTTGTTTCATGGCCGTTTTTTCCAAATCCACAACCGTCTGTAGCATCTTGCATTTGTCATCTTTCCAATCCTGCCAAAACTTTGCCGCTTTCTCTTTGATATCTTGAGATATTGTGACGTCGGTTTGATATGTCATAAGGTGCTTGTAGACTTCGGTGTCTGCGGAGGCGCTGGTGGTGAACTTCATAAACATGGCATAGCTGTATTCCGAGACGATTTTACGGAACTCTTCTGCTGTTGGTGTATAGGGTGGGCAGGCAAGAGTTTCTCCATAGTGATTGCAGCCAACCTTGCATTTGAGGACAACACGGTCTTCAACGACAATTTTATCAGTAGCTATGATTTTCGCGTCTGTTGCACCTCTCTCGAGAGCTAATTTGATGAGGAAACTGAACTTTTCTGCGCCCTTTTCAGACATACTTCCAACCTCTGATGATACTTGTCTGTGTATGTGACGTTTAAGCATTATCCTCCAAACGACTCTCGGTTTAACCGAAATATTACAAATTTACTGATCATTTCGGGGTTTGAATGTCAATTTGAATTTTGACATAGTTTAGATCTGGTAAGGCGCATCTATTTTGAACACCAATTCATCTGTGATGGTGGCAAACATTTTTACTGTGGAACAAGTCAAATAATGCACTTTCTCTTCATTTGAATGATGCTTTATGGGTAGTCTTGAATGTCTTAACCTGACGAAGGTTTATGATGATCGACGTGTAGCATTGGATAACGTTACTTTTTCAGTGGAAACTAAGGGTATCTTTGGGTTAATCGGTAGAAATGGTGCTGGCAAAACTACCCTTATTCGTATTCTTGCTACTGAACTTGCACCTACTTCGGGGTCGGCAAGCATAGACGGTATTGATGTTTTTAATCAAACCTGCAAGCTTCGTGAACAAATTGCGATTGTGCCTCAGGAAGCTCGTGCAGTGAGGTGGATGACGCCTAAACAAACCGTTTTTTCTTATCTGCTCTGGCGGGGTTATCCATACAAAGAAGCTGGTCGGCTTGCCCGTGAATCTCTTGCTAAGCTGGGGTTAGCACCGTATGAAAATGTGCTCAACAATCGGCTCTCGGGGGGAACTAAACGTAAAGTTCTCCTAGCAACTGTAACTGCTTCCGAAGCGCCCATCATATTTCTTGATGAGCCTACGGTGGGGCTGGATCCGATTTCGCGCCGGGAGTTGTGGGATATTTTGCATGAGTTGGGTAAGTCGCGTTTCATTTTCCTCACTACCCACTATCTAGAGGAGGCTGAGCAGCTTGCTGATAAAATCGGTATCCTCAAAGAGGGCAAATTGATTTCAGTGGGTACCCTTGCTGAGCTACGACACAGTGTGCGTTACCCATACAGCATTAAGTTACCTCCTAAAACGGTGATCCCCCAAATAGGCGACGCTGAAATAACTGTGAGTAGTCATGGTTACACGCAGATTATGACTAATGAGGCGGAAGCTTTTCGTCTGGCACAGTTGTTATCTGAGCAGGGCACAAAATTCTCCATCTCACCTGTTACTCTAGATGATATTTTCTTTCGTTTGGCTGGGCAGAAAGCGGGGGATGAATTTGAAGCGTAGCCGATTTAGCCAAATTCTCGCAGGTATCTTGGTTAATGCCATATATGAGATGAAAAACTATCCCATTGTTACTTTGAGTGCTGTGATTTCGCCGCTCTCACTTTTGGCGGTTGTTGCTTTTGTGAGCAGTGGTGATTTGTTAGGCACAGCCATAGCCGGTGGGTTAATCATGCTTTTTTTCTCAAGTGGTATTGCTTTGCAATCGGATTTGTCACACTTAAAAAATGATTTTAAACTTCAAGATATGATTGTGAGTTCGCCTGCAAGTGCCAAAATGTATCTGGCTGGTATGTCTATTGCCGAACTTGTTTACTCTATCCCCGGTATAGCTATTCTTATCGCTTTAGCGGCTATCTATATCCAGCCGTCTCTGTTGCAGGTTGCCATATTTGGTTCTGTGTTATTTTTGATGTTCACTCTCTCAACGGCCATAGGTTTTATGCTTGCCACCTTTTCTAGTGATGTTGTGCAGAGTTATGCCTTCTCACGATTGCTTTCCTTGTTGTTTGCTACCTTACCGCCTGTGTATTATCCCATAACTCTTGTCCCTTATCCATTCAACTATTTGGCTTATCTCTCACCAACAACTTATGCCGCAGAGATTATGCATTGGTCCATAGGTGCTTTAGAACTCTCTGCGATGCATCTGTTTATTGATTGGGTCGTTTTGATAGGTGCTTGTGTGATCATTATGTTTGTTGCAGTAAAGAAAAGCCGTTGGAGAGATGTTTAGCTAATATTTTTTTCCTTGCCCAAGTTTTTTCTCTATTTCTACTTTATCAGCTTCACTATCTGATAAGATGTTTATCCACAATTCAAATTCTGCTTGAGAGATCTCTTTTTGTATAATTCCCTGTTGATCTGCTGAAAAAAACCTTGAAGGCGCAGATGTGAACAGTTTAACGTAAAAGATTCGATCTGCAATGGTTATCTGTGAAGAGCAACCTGCTTTTTCGCCTGTGAGGTAATCAATTTCGTAACCCATCGGTATTCTTCCATGGAGTTGTGTGCAGTTTGCTTAGGTAGGATTTTATTCTATGTTTGAGGCTGTTTTAGCTTTTGTGTTTTTACGTTTATAGAGTAAGTATACTGTGGCTACAACGATAATTATGATTACTATAATCGCTACGATATAGACAAAGGGAAACTGGTCAATGCTGAAGTGAACGGTTTCCTCAGATGAATTACCCACTTCATCGGTTGCATATATTGTTAAACGATGTCCACCTTGAGATAATGCTGGTAACGTTACATTCCCAGAAAGGGTTATTTTTTCTTCACCGTTAAGACTATAGGCTAGGTCAGAGACCGGTTTGTCTAAAGAGAAGATTAACTCTATGTCAGCCGAACTATAGGAGGCTTGACTCTTCGGTGATATGATATTAATTATGGGGCCAACTGTATCGACAGAGAAATAAACTGTGTTTGACGCTCCCATGTTGCCTGAGCTGTCATTAGCGTAGATAACAATTTTATGTGCTCCCTGTGATAAACCATACAGAGTTTTCTGTGAACCTATGGTAATATTTGCTTCACCATCTATGCTATAGCCTACCCAGTGGGTGTTTCTATTAACGGTAAAGGCTAATGGTACATCTCGATAGGTTTTGTTTTCTGGAGCTGTAATTTGTACCGCAGGTGGTACCAACCCATATCTGTGGGGTTTAAACTGCTCGATGGTGTTGACCCAGTTTGTGCCGTTAAACCCACCAATGACATACAGCATATCGTTAATGCTGGCAACTCCTAAGTGGCTTCTTAGTATAGGCATCGATTCAAGTGTGCTCCATGAATTAGTTGTTGGGTCAAACATTTCTGTTCTGTTCTGATTTTCTGAGGATAAACCTCCGAAATGGTAAATTCTTTGGGGGGCCATAAACCCTGTTGTAGCAATAGCTGCACCCCAACTGACGGTGAATGGGAACACCTTTTCGGTTGTCCATCGATCTGTTTGAGTGTTGTACACTTGATTTTCGTTGACCCGAGCCAAACTGCTGCTTGAATACGTTTGCTTCGCGCCGCCGATAACATAGATTTTATTGTTCACAACGGCTGAGCTGTAACCTTTAACTACATTTGGAAGCGGTGCTTTTGTGCTCCAGGTGTCGTCTATGGGGTTGTACACCTCGTTTAAGTTTGTAATGTTTGAGGATATTGTTTCTCCACCGATGAGATAGATACTTTGATTAACAGTGTTTGCGCACAAATCTGCTCGGGGTGTAGGCATGGATCTTTTTGTTTCCCAACGGTCTGTAATGGGATCATACATTTCATTGTATCCCACATACCCATAGTTGTCTATGCCGCCTATGGCATATATTTTACCGTTGTAAACTGCTGTTGCCAAATTGCTTCTAGGTGTTGGCATAGATGCCCTAGTTGTCCACTCGTTAGTTGCTGGATTGTATTCTTCCACGACACTTAGCGGTTTATCTGTTCCGTTGGTTCCACCTATAACATAGATTTTTCCAGAAACTACTGCAACTCCAAAGTCTCCACGACCAGTTGGCATGGACTTCAAGTTGGTCCAAGATGACTCGGGGGTTTGGGATGATGCCTCATAGATCAAACTGATTGCTGGTAGACAAACCAACGCGATAAGGCATATTGTGAAGATTTGAGTATGCTTAGTTATTGGTGTACACCTACTTTTGTTCTAAACTAGTAGTACTCTATGCTTATCTTCCTTAAAGGGTTACTCTCTAAAAAACCATTCCAGACAACGCCTAAAGAAAGACTTTAATGTCGTCTCAAGAAAGATTACCAGGGATATGTTTGATTCAACAAGTTCTAGTTGCAGTGGACGGTTCTGAGAACTCGGAGCGTGCCCTAGATTTTGCTATAGTTTTTGCGGGAAAATATTGTGCCGCATTAACGGTTCTAAACGTCACAGAATTACCTGTTGCAATGTATCCGGGCAACGAACTGATGGTTGTTGCTAAAGATCTCCGCAAACTCCATAACGATATCCTCTCTAGAGCCGTTGAGCGTATAAAAGTAGCAAATCCTGCTTTGATTGTTCGGGCTGTTCTACGGGAAGGTGAACCTGCAACCGAAATTGTTGCCGTATCAAAAGAAGGTGAGTTCGATGTTGTTGTGCTGGGGCATTTGGGTGTGGGAAAAGTCAAAGGTATTTTGATGGGTAGTATTAGTGAGAAGGTAGTTCGTTTGGTTCCATGCACCGTTATAGTAGTCAAATAAAAATAATGGACTAAAAAGAGTAGGGATTATATTTTTTGGTTGTAGCTAGACAACGCCTTGTTCGATCATTGCGTCTGCTACTTTTACAAAACCGCCAATGTTTGCGCCCTTGACATAGTTTACATATTGTCCTTCTTTGCCATATCGTACACAGGTTTGGTGAATTGATCGCATGATCTCATGTAGCCGGGTATCAACTTCTTGTCGTGTCCATGAGAGGCGCATACTGTTTTGTGTCATCTCTAACCCTGAGGTTGCTACGCCTCCAGCGTTTGCTGCTTTACCTTGGCCGTATAAGACTTCGTTTTTAAGAAACACTTGTACGCCTTCGGGTTCGGTTGGCATGTTGGCTCCCTCAGATACACAGTAGCAGCCATTGCTTATCAGCGTCTTTGCGTCTTCGCCGCTGAGTTCATTTTGTGTAGCGCAAGGTAATGCCACTTGACATTCAATTCCCCAAGGACGTTTACCTTCAAGATACTCGGCGTTTTTGTACTCATTTGTATATTCTTTGATTCGGCCTCGCCGTTTGTTCTTTAGATCCATTACATACGTAAGTTTTGCGCAGTCAATACCTTCGCTATCGTAGATGGTTCCATCGCTGTCTGATAGGGTTACTACTTTTCCGCCCAGTTCAGTAACTTTTTGGACTGCATATTGAGCGACATTGCCTGAGCCTGAGATGGTGACTGTTTTGCCATTGAAGTCTTCATTTCGTGTTTTGAGCATTTCTTGTGCAAAATATGTAACCCCATACCCGGTAGCTTCGGGGCGAATTAGGCTGCCGCCCCAGTTGAGGCCTTTTCCAGTTAGCACTCCGGTGAATTGATTTTGTAGCTTTTTATATATGCCAAACATGTACCCGACTTCTCGAGCACCAACCCCAATATCACCCGCTGGAACGTCTGTGTTTGGTCCAATATGACGCGAGAGTTCTAACATGAAATTGTGACAGAATCTCATGATTTCCCCCTCACTTTTGCCCTTAGGATCAAAATCTGAGCCTCCCTTAGCACCGCCAAGCGGTAGAGTCGTTAATGAGTTCTTAAACACCTGCTCAAATGCCAAGAATTTTAAAACTCCCAAGTTAACGCTTGGATGAAAGCGCAGACCCCCCTTGTATGGACCAATGGCGCTATTCATTTGGATGCGGTAGCCTCGGTTTACATTTACCTCACCCTTATCGTTGGCCCAAGTGACTTTGAATATGATTGATCGTTCAGGCTCAACTATACGCTCCAAGATATTGGCGGATTGATACTTGGGATTATTCTCAATTACCGGCCAAACAGAGGTGATAACCTCATCTACAGCTTGATGAAACTCTGGTTGACCTGGATTATTTGCTTTTACATATTCCATAAAGTCTTTGGGTGTTCTATACATGCTACATCACACTAGCTATTTCTGATATGTCACCTGAGCTATCCATGCCTCAGACATATTGCAACACTAATGGGTAGCGATATTTCCAGAAATATATGTATACTGGACAAGCTTTGAGATTTTAATCCTATATATGCACATTGTCGTAAACAAAACCCTAGATGGGTGTTTCTATAGCCTCAATGGTTCCTATAATCCATAGTTGCTCTGGATTAATGCAAAGCTATTTTTTTATAAGTGTACAGCATTTCATGTGTGGGTTTCTTATCCTTGAGCTTTGAAATAAAAGAAAAAGATCTGCTGGGTAGAATCGGCAAACTAAAAACCAAAACTGCAACAGTGGAAACACCTCTACTTTTCCCCGTCATAAACCCCAGCAGCCAACCCATCCCAAGTAAACGGCTCAAAGAAACCTTTGGATGCCAAGCCATAATCACAAACAGCTACATCATAAAAAAACGCTTCAACCAAATTCCCATAGAACAGGGCGGATTACACAAATTTCTTGGTTATGATGGTGCCATCATGACTGACAGCGGCGCCTATCAAATTCTTGTTTATGGCGAAGTAGAAGTTACCCAAAAAGAAATCGTCACCTACCAAGAAGGTATCGGCAGTGACATAGCCACAATCCTTGATATCCCAACAGGATGGAAAGTCACAAAAGAAGACGCCCAAATCACTGTAGCCGAGACCCTAAAACGTGCCAAAGCGTTTTTTGATCTAAAAACACGCGACGACACTCTCTGGGTTGGCCCCATACAAGGCGGACGCCACCTAGACCTTGTCGCCCAATCAGCCATTGAGATGAGCAAACTCCCCTTCCAAATCCACGCTCTGGGTAGCCCCACTGAAGTTATGGAAAACTATCGCTACGACGTACTAGCAGATATGATCCTAACAGCCAAAAACGGCATCCCCCACGAACGCCCCCTACACCTCTTTGGAGCCGGACACCCATCCATGTTTGCACTAGCTGTCTCATTGGGTTGTGATCTATTTGACTCAGCTGCCTACGCACTCTACGCACGAGACGGCCGCTACATGACTGAAAACGGAACCTGGCGACTTGACCAAATGGACTACTTCCCCTGCAGTTGTCCCCAATGTTGCTCTCAAACCCCCCAAGAACTCAAACAAAAACCCGCTAAAGAACAAGAAATCTTCCTAGCAGAGCACAACCTTCATGTCTGCATAGCCGAACTCAGACGTATAAAACAGGCTATACGCGATGGCAGACTTTGGGAACACACCGAAATGCGTCTTCACGCCCACCCCGCTCTGCTCTCCGCTCTCAAACGTGTTCGCAACTACGAAGACTTACTCGAAAAATACAGCCCAACCGCTAAACCAAGCGGTTTCTTCTACTTCAACGCCGCTGGACTAGCACGCCCCGAAATCGTACACTACCGTAAACACCTAACCCAACGCTACACACCCCCAACAAACGCAAAAATACTGTTTCTTGTTCCCCAAACCCGAAATAAACCCTTCCACAAAGCTCCTGAGATGAAAAAAATCCGCCAACTCATGCGCATAATCGGCCCCGACCTCGCCGCCCAAATACATGTCTGCGTCTATGCCGTACCTTTTGGTATTGTACCCCTAGAGCTCGATGAGATCTACCCTCTCTCCCAACACGAAGCCGCCATGCCCCCCGATCTAGAAACCATCAACTATGTAGCAGAGCAAACCGCAGAATTCATCAAACGCAACAACAACACCTACCAAGGCACCATACTGCTAAACGATAAAAAAATCTGGAATAACATCATCAAAGATGCCGTCCAAGACGCCTGCAAAACAAAAGACCTATCCTTTGATTCTATTGAAACCAACCCCGAGAAACCCAAAGAAACACTAACTCAACTAACGAATACCCTGCACAAACAACTAAACACAAAATAACCCCACAACCAACCAACCAACCATAATAACCAAACAAACACAAACACTCCATACATCAGTTTAACAATCCAGTTTCATTTCTTAGGTGTAACGTTTTTTACCCCCGCGTCCTATAAGCCCATACATGACTCCTGATCCGCAATTTCTCTATGCTGATCTCCACATTCACACAGTCTACTCTGCAGACTCTTTTATCCAGCCCAAAACTATTGTTGATATGCTCGCTGCTCACAACTATATCAAAGTCGCCGCGATTACCGATCATAACAGCATCCGCGGATGCAAAGTCACAGTTGAGCTAGCCCGCGCATATCCCGACATACTTATCATCCCCGGAACCGAAATCACCACCGATTACGGTGATATGCTTGTTATAGGAACAACTGAGCTTCCTCCTAAACCCTGGACACCTGAAAACGTAGCAGACTATGCCCGATCCATCGACGCCATATCCATAGTAGCTCATCCCTTTCGCACCTATGGCATGGGCGAATACGCCCAAAATGTCAAAGCAGACGCCATCGAAGTCCTAAATGGCGGTACCAATAAAGAAGGCAACAACAAAGCCAAAGAATTCGCAAAAGAACTAAACTTACCCGGAACTGGCGGAAGCGACGCTCATCAGGTTTCGGAACTATTTAACATCTGCACACAAATTCAAACCACCTCAAAAAATATTGACTCCATTTTAGCCACCATAAAAAAAGGACTAATTTCAGCACAAATAGCTCAACAAACTAGCATCTGAGTCTATAGCTCTAAATTCCAAAAAAAGTAATCCGAAAACCGGCAATTAATTATATCAGACTGTGCAAAAACAAACACTGCACACAGCCTGTATGCAATTTTTTCTCATCATAATTTATATATTGATAAAAAAAATTATGACAATCAAATAAACATGTTAAACTCATCAGATAAATGAAGATCAACTTTTGGAGCTGAGCGTTTTTGTGTAGTCTGATATTTAAAAGTGTGATAACACTTCAACGTCGCTAAATCTTAAATGTTGTTTTCTGTCCACTTTTAGATATGATAACTGTTATCGGTGCAGGCCGAGTTGGAAGTGCTGCTGCCTTTGAGATTTTACGTTATAAAATAGATGATGTTGTTCTTATTGACACAAACGCAAACCAAGCAAAGGGTGAGGCGCTAGATATGATGCAGGCCTCACCTGCCATCGAATTTGACGGTACCATTGAGGGAACAAGTGACTTTAGCCAAATGCGGGATTCTGAGTTGATAATTATAACCGCTGGAGCCGCCCGAAAACCCGGCATGAACCGCATTGATCTTATGAAGACCAACGCACAAATCATGCGCAGTATCACCAAAGAAATCACCAAATACGCATCCGATGCAAAATTGCTGATTGTCACAAATCCCGTCGATATTATGACCTATATCAGCTTCAAAGAAACCAACTTTCCCCGAAACCACGTCTTTGGTATGGGTAACATCTTAGATACAATGCGATTTCGAAACTATATTGCCCGTGAACTAGGGGTCTCACGCGAAGACACCCGCGCCCTAGTTATCGGTGAACATGGCGACTCTATGGTTCCCCTAGTAGAGTACGCTACAGTATCCGGTATACCTATAACAAACCTGCTAACCGCTCAACAAATCGAGCAAGTGCTCCAAAAAACAATTAACTCGGGCGGCAATGTCATAAAACTCAAAGGCGGCACCCAATTTGCACCCAGCACAGTCATCGCGTTAATGTCTGATGCAATTATAACCGGCAGAAACCGTGTTATGAGCGTCTCAACATGGCTTCAAGGCGAATACGGCTACTCCAATCTAACCATAGGCGTTCCAGTGGTTTTAGGTAAAAACGGCATAGAAAAAATAATTGAACTACAATTATCCAACCTATCCCAAGAAAAATTTGAAAAATCAATCAACACAATAAAAACAGCAATAACACACTTAAACAACAACTAAAAAAGAAGATAAAAATTAGGTTGGTGCCCGTATTCTTGCGCAGTAAAAATTTCCATTTAACCGCACAAACGCCGGACATTTTCCATCATCACAATGTTGTAGCCACTGACAAGGAGCACGAACTTCATGAACACGTGGCATGTATCCGTGGGTATCAATAATTTCTTTGGGAGTTTCTCGTCGAGAGATTTGTTTTAGAATCGTTTCCATAAAAACACCTCAAACTTGACAAGCTAAATTAAAATAGTCTTAATCCACAGACGTTAATTAAAAAATGTGACAGTCAATATGCAACAACAAAAACATATAAACGCTAACCAAAAAACTCCCCAACTAACCAACAACACACCCAACAACCGTTTCTCTAATCAACCTACCAAAAATTTGTAACCATATCAATATGCTTATCTTTGGCTCTGCCCAACAATGCTAACAGGTAGTAGATAAGATGGGCAACATCACAGTCGCCGTTTTGGGCGCACAAAACTATAGCAGCGGTATTGGCAAAAAAGGAACCAGTACAGACATCACACTATATGACATCAAAAAAGGCACCGCCACGGTAACACTCATTGAACCCACCCGCTACCCCGAACGGCTAGCGCCTCTCTTCTATGCCTGCTCACTGGCTACCAAAGCCCTAATCATAGTCGACGAACTCAACTCCCAATTCGGAGAACAACTCGTCATGCTCCAATGTTGCGGCATCCAAAGCGGATACTTTATACTGCGCAACTATATTCCCAAAGAAAAAATCGAACCCCTCCTCAAAGGCACCAGCCTTGAAAAATTCGAATTCATCCAAGATGACCCCAATCAATTACGAGAAAAACTAATCGCCCAAGCCGCCGAACAAAACCCCCCTGAGAGCCAAAACGGAACCGTACCAGTCGACCACGCATTTAACGTAAAAGGCGTTGGAGTTGTTGTTTTGGGTATAGTTGTCAGCGGCTCTGTTCACAAACACGACACACTCAATGTGTTGCCTTACTCAAAAACCTCCCAAATCCGATCCATCCAAAAACACGACGACGAATCTGAAACAGCAAATCTAGGCGACCGAGTAGGATTAGCCCTCAAAAACATAGTTGTCGAAGACCTCGATCGCGGAGTCGTGCTAACCAACGACCCAAGCATTAAAACCTCAAATAAACTGCAAACACAAGCTACACTTGTCAAGTACTGGCAAACCCCAATAAAAGAAGGCATGGTGATGCATATTGGCCACTGGACCCAATTCATAACCGCCAAAGTCGAAACCGCCTCAGAAGCCGAAGACTTTAGAAAACCTAACCTCACCCTCTCACTTGAAAAACCCCTCGCATACCACCCAGGCGATACTGCAGTGCTGATGTATCTTGAAGGTGCAAAACTACGTGTCGCCGGCACAGTCTTACTGGCACAGTAACTTGGCCATAACTTTAGTACTTAGCAGAACTCGGTAAGGTTTCTTTTGTATCAAAGTATCCGTCCTTCACTCTGGTATTTTATGGCAATGGATGGTCTGATGGAGCCCATTTCTATTTGCGTGTTTTGATAAAGTCCGAACAGTTCTGAGTTGCATCATTTTTGTCTGTCAATATCTTTTTTGATAATGTGTTTTGTGTTTTTTAGGTGTAGTGGAACGTTTGTACTATAGTTGGGGTAACTAGAAAGGGGGCTTGCTGAAAAATCAGATGGGCTCTGTATCTACGAAAGGTTCTTAAGGTATTGGGTATTCTTCTAAGCGGCAAGAAATCGGCATGGTCAATTGCCCTTCAGGTAACAACCAGCTCAGAAACGGGTCGGTTACACCACATAAGTTAAATAGTCCGATGAAGAGGTGAAAAGTATGGAAAACATTTACGCAGCGATGCTCCTTCACAAGGCAGGTAAAACAATAGATGAAGCATCCGTAACTAAAGTTCTCGAAGCAGCCGGCGTCACAGTCGATCAAATTCAAATTAAAGCCCTCGTAGCTTCACTCAGTGAAGTTAACATCGATGAAGCAATCAAAGCTGCTCCAACCTTAGCAGCCGCCGCTCCAGTTGCCGCTCCAGCAGGTGAATCAAAACCAGTCGCCGCCCCAGAAGACAAGAAGAAAGCAGCAGAAGAAGAAAAAGCCAAAGAAGAAGCAGCACTAGAAGGATTAGGCGCCCTATTCGGGTAAGCATAATACACGGGCAATTTATTGCCCCAACAATTTTTCATTTCAAAACACATCCACCAATATTTTACATAAACCGACCTAAACACATAACAAACAACTAATTCCTTTCGAACAAGATGGAACCAAAAATTAATTTATCCTCTTCTAAGAACCCTTAAAACTATCAAAATATACCAAGTTTCCCATATCAACTTCCTGAACTGAACTAAACTTCCTTTATCCCCTAATAAGAGATAGACCCAAATGACGCTTAACCCAAACTTTGAGCCATAATTGTTAGTTTGATAGATTTGGTTCATTTACTATCTCAGTAGCGGAGGTTGTTGTAGACGGAGGTGGTGGAGTGGTTTTGTTTCTTGTTGTTAACCACATGTATACCACAATAGGTATCCAACCTGTAATGATACAGACTGTTGCTGGGAATCCTCCGATGTTAAAGTATGTTGTTATTTCCGGTAGGAATGCTTCCCAGATGCCAAACGATAAGGCCATCGCAACAACCGATATTACCGCAGTTTTTTTACCGAATTTATTGAAAGTTTGAACCGCAAGGATGCCTGCAAAGAAAAAGTCACCCAAACCCAGACCTCTAAAGGCAATTTTTCCCGCTTCAGTTAATACAATAGGTATGTTTGGCAGATAAACCAAAACGGGTAGACCCAGACCCGTGAATGTTTCTGCCGCTGTAACCATTGGTCCGCTGAAAACCAAAAAGATATCCATAAAGGTCAACAGTACCGCAAAGAGGCCTACGGTTTTCCAAGTAAACAAAGAGGAGAGATACATAATGATAAGAATAGCAAAGGTGAAACCAAAAATATCCAGCAAAACGGGATTCCAAACTTGAGTTGCTCCGCCATATATGACATTGAAGAATATGAATAACAGCAAAAACAGTGCCGGAGGCTGAGCTGCCACATACCAGCGGCCCTTTCCAGTCGGGGGTTTTTTCTGTTCAAAAATTACCACACCAAAGCAGAACCCAGCCAATACAAAAAAAGCAATTGCGCGATAAATTGTAAAGGCATCACCAAGCGGACCTAAAAGACTTATTACTCCCCCAATTATAGCGGCAACACCAAAACCTGCCGATACTAGTTGAACGCGAGGTTTTGTTGTGTTGGAAAATATGTAGGAGAAGGTGAAGAGCAAGGTAGTGTAGGAGCCCATAAAGAAGAGCAGTATGGCGTTTTCAAAGATGCCGCCAGGATTAACTATGGAGGTGTAGGCTATGACTGAAACCATTATGAGGATAAAGCCTACCAGCAACAAGATATCGCGGGTTTTGAATTCTTTTTGTTCCACTGTCTCAGTTAATTTGTTTTCTACACGTTTACTGAGAAACAATGCAACCAGTACCGCTAGAAAAAGTGCTGTTGGCATAGCTAAATCAAGAGTCGGCATAGCATCCACATATCTAAACATGGCATTTATGCCTTTAGCCAAATCCCCGATAACAGAAAAACTTACCGTGGGAAATATATGTTAAAGACTGCCAGGGTTGCCAAAAGTGCCTCTTCGGCTCTAACGGTCACTGTGCCCTGATTGGGAACCGTGTTAACAACAAAATCTGCAAGTGCCCCTAGCTCTAAGTTTTCATCTTGAACGATTTCATGAAGCCCCCGTGCAGGTGCACCAAATCCCACCAAGATATTGCCCCTCCATTTTTGCCCAATGTCTGTGGCAACCGACTTAAAATCATCCCCGATTCTTGCAGTAGCAATCTTGAGATCAAACCCGCCCTCCATAGACAATTGTCCAAACGAACGATTCTCCACACGTACCTGATATCCCCAATATTGGGGTATATACTCACGGCTAACCGGTTGCACCTCAACAGTTTCTCCAATCTTGACTACCTGTGTCGTTAGCCGCTCACCAACCTGAAACTGCTTCTGGCGAAGAAGTGCGGGTTGTTGTACACCAATATCTACTGCTAAACCGTCTTTGCGCTCTAAAATCACGACCCCCTCCCGGTATTCCCCGACTTTGAGATGTTTAGTTTTACCACTGAGGGGATGGTGGGGTGTACGCAGAGGTGGCATGATGCCTGCATATTGAAGATCCGGATCAAGTCTAAAGAGCGCTTTGCGCAGATACTGAGGGGTCTCAAGGTAATTGAGAAGTAGTGCAATGAATTCTTGGTCTCTTTGCTGATTTGTTTTGATGTTGTCGGGATAAACTATGATTTCATCAACACGAAAAATTGCTGCTGAACGCGCGATCATCCCAATTTTTGAGGTTTTCTCACGAAGATGCGGCGTATCTGATATGACTGAAACTGGAATAGCAATTGAAACCTTTAATTTATTCATCCGTTTGGCTCCCGTACGTATTTATCTGCGCTCTCCTTAAAAGGCAGGATTGAGATATAAAAATACGGGTTGGAGGCCCAAAATTGAATAAACCTATTTTAGAAGATGTAGAAAAAATCCGTGCTTTCGACAAAAGCGGTATGATAGATTTTTGTATAAATGCTGCAAGTCACTACCGAAACGCAGCGGAGATAGCACAGAAAATCCAAGTGAACACCCCTAAACCTGATCGTATAATCGTCGTGGGGATGGGTGGTTCAGCTATAGTAGGCGATCTGCTCAAAGATTGGACACGAGACAAACTAAACATTCATCTTGAAGTTAATCGAGACTATCATCTTCCCGCATACGCAGATAAAAATACGTTAGTATTTGTTTCTAGTTACTCTGGGGACACTGAGGAAACTTTGAGTGCATTTCTAGACGCCCTTAACCATGGTTGCATGGTCTTTTGTGTCACAAGCGGAGGCCCACTTCTAGATGCAACCAAAACACACAAAGTGCCCTATCTGCAGGTTCCAGTTGGTATGCCGCCTCGTGCCGCACTGCCCTATATGCTTGTGCCCCTTTTGATATATCTCCAAAAAGCAGGATTAGTAAACGGAGTGGAAGACGAATTAGGTGAAGCATTTGTGATGATAGAGAAGATAAGCAAAGAAAACGGTCTCAATACACCAATGGTTGAAAGTTTCGCAAAAAATACTGCTTATCATATAGATGACTCTGTTCCGTGTGTGTATGGATTTGGGGTTTATCGTAGTGTAGCCCAGCGGTTTAAGCAACAGTTTAACGAGAACAGTAAAACCGTTGCAAAGTGGGAGTACTTTCCCGAACTCGACCACAATGAAATCGTAGGTTGGGCCGGTCGAGGAGAGCAATGTCGGTGGTTCTCAGTAATTTTTATCCGTGATACCGCAGAACCCATAGAAATCGAAACCAGAATTGAAACCACCAAGAGTCTCATGGAGCGGACTGGGTTAATCACCTTTGACTTAGAGGTACAGGGTGAATGTACATTGGCAAAAATGCTCTCAACAGTGGTTATCGGCGACTTTTTAAGCGTTTATCTGGCGATTTTACGCGGAGTTGACCCCACACCGGTTTTAGCTATAAACTATCTCAAAGAAGCGCTCAAAGAAAACGGCATAAGAGACAAAATTCTAAGCGATCTAGAAAAAACCTAACTCTTCTTTTACCCCCTGTTTAAACCTGCAGATACGTATGTAATTATCTTTTGATATGCGTCTGTGTTTAGGTGTTGTTTGTATTGTACAGGTTACTTTCGGTTTTTTTAAAATTGTGTTATTCTTATAAAAGTAAAGAAAGGAAGAAGAATTAAGCAACGAATTTGGTGAATTCGGCTTCGGTTTCTTCTATTGAGAGTCTTTTGGGTGGATGTTTAAAGCCATAAGCACAAACTGTGTTCACTGCGCCTTTTTGATTTTTATCCAGTGCGGCTTTCATTGCGCGTACTACGTCAAAGAGAACTGAGCCCGCGTTTGGTGCATCAATCATCTGGAATTTGAGGTCGATTTTTAGGGGTGTGTTGCAGAAATAGGTTCCGCTTATCCAAAAGTAGCTGTCGCGTTTGTTTTGCAGAAAATCAACATAGTCAGTGGAGCCTGCGACGATTTCGGTTTTGTAGTTTAGTGAGGCTGCAACGGCTTCGGTTTTAATATTGCGTTTAGTGTCTCGGGTGCGTTCCATGGTGTCGATGGATTCGTTTCCTCCGCCGACGTCTAATTGGTAGGTTTCGTTTATGTGAACGCCGCTATCGCTTAGTAGCTTGAGCAGAGTTTTGTGCAGTGCGGTGGAACCGATTTGATCAACTAAGTCGTCTCCAGCAAGGGGTAAATTGGCATCTTTGAACTGCTGGGATAGTGTGGGGTCGCTTGCAATAAAGTTGGGTGTAGCGTTTATAAATGCACAGCCAGCCGCTATAGCCTGCATGGCATAGAAACGAGCGGCATCAGAAGCGCCGCTTGGAAGCAAGTTGATGACGATTTCGGTATGTGAGGCTTTTAGAGTTTCTGTGACATCTGCATCTGAGGTTTTACTGATCTCAATTAGTGCTTGGGTGGACTCGCCGACACCGTCCAGAAGCGGACCCTTAGCAACTTTGACGCCTAAATTGGGTACATCACAGACTTTTGGCGCGTTGTTGGGTTTAGCAAAAATGGCCTCTGAGAGGTCTAGGCCGACTTTTCGGCTGTCAACATCAAACGCGGCAACTATTTCAATATCTTTGGGTGTGTAACCCGCCAAGACTGGATTACGAAGTCCAAGTTGGCTGGCGTCTGGTTTACTGTAATATTGGATGCCTTGGATAAATGAGGCGGCGCAGTTTCCCACACCGATTAGAGCTACTTTGATTTTGGGCATACTTTGTGGCACCTTACTTGGCAAGCTTATGTAGTGTTGCCTTATAAATTTTTCAAACAGCCAACGGTTATGATACATAATTTTTTATAGCCTTGGGCATATGGTGTGATGCTGACTTCTGTTAGCTCTAAACTGAAGATTTTATTACCCTGCAACATAAGAAAGCTTAAGGGAACCTCCGCAAACTTTAGCTGCTATATGCTAAGTTAGTGTAACCAGTGCCTACGGTGCACGGTTACAATTTCCTATCAAAAACCGCTTGAAACGATAGTTATCTAATAACTGAACACTTTGTTTGTTCACTTAGCATAAATTAACTCACGCTCTCAAAAATAGTAGTTATGATAGATCATGTTTACTCAAAAGATAAACAAAAACATGAACCTGACTTTTGCCAGATGTGTTTGATTATTGCGTTGGAGTAAACTACATATCCACACAGAAACATATCTGCAGGTGGTAGGGTATGAAAAAGATATTTAGTGCACTCATATGTGCCCTATTGACTAGCGGCCTATTTTTTGCAAACATATTTTGGATAGGTGAGGTGCAGACTCAGAGTGCTCCAAAGAAGCCTGCAATTCCAGAATTTACAGCAACCTTTGTTGCCATAGACAGAGAACTAAGTTCACCCACTCAATATGCCGATCCCTACACAGGAGAAACCGTGACTCAACCAGGGTATCGTGAAAAATATGACGCAATAGAAATAAAGATTAAAAACCAAAACCGCCCCGACAAATTACATGAGGATATTGAACGGTATTATAATGTTGGACTGTATTATGCTGTTCGCACTAAAGGCTACTATGAACAATACTGGCAACAACATCGTGCTGGTGAATACTCTGGATATAAGCAGAATGATGATGACGCGTATACTATAATACATATTCGTGCAGAGGATTATCCCGATGACGGCAAAGTTGATGTGCAAGTCGAAGCAATGCATGGATATTTTTGGTATAAAGCAGATCTTTTTACTAGTTACTATGTTTTTGAAGGTGAAACAAGCGGTTGGAGCAACACAAAAACCGTAACTATCACTAGAGACAGCAATGAATCTCCAAATCAAAACGGACCAACATCAAATTCAACTTATTCCTCAGATAACGCTCCTCAAATTGAGGTGACAATAGGGGGGTTTGGTTTGTTTGAGTTTGGTTTGGGGATTGTTTTAGGTGTTGTTATAGCGGGACTGGCTATTGCGCTTGTGTATAAAGGTCGTATTCAATATGCTAAAACATCATAGTGTAAACGTATAATGACGGGGTTTGTTTCTGTTATTATATATCTGTGAATTTTTTATGACTTAATGGTGCATAGAATCCTGTTGGATTTCTATTTCGTCATGTTTCTGTCAGTTCGTCAGCTTGCTAATCTATTCTATAGCTGGATTGTTTTCTGTTTTTCGCCGTAAACTACATAACCTATTCAGAAGCATATCTACACGGTGGCAGAGTATGAAAAAGACCTTTAGTGCATTCATATGTGCCCTATTAGCATGCACATTACTTTTTACAGGACTACTCTGTATAGGCGAGACGCAGGCTCAACCAGGCATACTAAAACCCGATGTCAATCCTCCCATAAAGAAACCCGCAACCCCGGTTTTTACAGCAAAAATTTTTGATTCATCCTACGACATACCCCCAACTGCCACCTTCAATACGTTCACTGGACAAACAGAAACCCAACCCGGCTCACACATAGACGCTATAACCATAGAGTTCAGAATAAAAAATGAACCCTTCACATCATACACAGCAATAGATGCGGGTGGCTCTCCTTGGAATGTTAATTTCCATTATCATATTCGTGCGAAGGGGCACTATGACCAAAACTGGGGTGGCGAGACCTTTAATGTAGATAGGCTTCCGTCCAGAAATGACGGCTCTGAAACTGTTGTCTCAATTCAAGGAGAGTATTCATCCACCGAGAACATAGAGATGAGGGGAAGCAGTTTGTACTTTGTCTTTCCACCAGGGGCTGAGATAGATTTTCAAGTGCGAGCAATGGTAGGTTATGTTCATCGTGTTGTTGAGGGGGGTATGGCTCCTTGGTATTTTACGGGTGAGGTAAGTGAGTGGAGCAGCACTCAAACCGTGGCTATCCCCAAAAACAACAATGAAGCCCCCAATCAAAACAAACCAACACTAAACCCAACCTATACCCCAGACTGCACACCCCAACCTGATCTGACAGTAGCGGGGTTTAGTTTGTTTGAGTTCAGTTTAGGGATTGTTATAGGTGTTGTTATAGCGGGGTTAGCCGTTGCGCTTGTGTATGAAAAAAGAAAAACTGCAAGATACAAACGGAGTACGCAAACATAGCAGAGTTATAACAGAAAGTCGGTTGTTGATTATTGCTGGTTGCTGTGTATAGCAAGAGTAGGCATCCAGCTGGCCAACATTTCACAATCATACAACAACTTTGTTAATGTTACAAATGTTACGCTGTGTTAAGGAAGTTTTATAGAAAGTATGGTTATATTGGTTGTTTTTGGCTGGTTGTTTGTTGGTTGCTATTTATTTGGGTATTAAGTAAACCCATGGTTTACTTAGGAAAGCTTATTAAACGAGGAGCGGTAGATTTCTGAAGCCGTGTCATTTGGGCGGATAGATCAGCCTGGTATGATCGCCACGTTGGCATCGTGGAGGTCGCGGGTTCAAATCCCGCTCCGTCCACCAAACGCCATTATCTTCTTTTCTGTAGTTATTTAGCTTAAAATCTTCTGTGGGTTGTTGACCCCTTTGTTTCCCATAGAAGCCTCTGTTGTAGGCGGGGGGTAATCACAATTTAGCTTCTAGGGCTCTTTTTGTGGGTGATGTGTTTGGTTGGGTGTTTGCTTTTATGGTTTTATGGGTACTTTCTGTTTTGCGTTAGGTGTTGCAGGATTTTGTGTTTGTGATTGTGTATGTTTTGTGCATGTTGTAAATCTTGTGTATTTACCAGCATCTTAATATTAACGTTTAATGCTTGTGCGTTAACCAAAAATGTTAAGAGCAGTTTTGGAAAAGAACAGATTATTGGAAGCGAGACAAAGTGAAGATTCAGGTTCTAGGTGCTGCTAGAGAAGTCGGCGGTTCGTGCATCTCAGTTGAAACAGACTCCGCCAAGATAGCCTTAGATTACGGTTCGAAACTCGATGAAAAGCCTAAAACGCTTCCCAAAGATTTCGATGCAGTGGTAATTAGTCATGCGCATCTCGACCATACCGGTAGTCTGCTAAGTCTTTGTAAAAACAATAACCCCACTATAGTGGGTTCCGATATAACCTGCGAGGTAACGGTTGATCTTCTCCATGATATGGTTAAAATTCAGCAGGAAAAAGGCAACCTAGAATACAATGACGGTCACGCCGAAAAAGTCCGGGACTGCTGGTGGAGCCGCGACTCGGTAGCTCTGCCTGGTATGAAGATTAATCTACAACCAGCTGGACATGTCGCAGGAGCAAAAATAACCAGCCTCGAAGCTGAAAACAAAAAAATCATATACACAGGCGACTTTTGTCTGCACGACACCGAAATTCTCCAAGGTTGTAAACTAGATGTTCTGCCAAAAAAACCGGATCTGCTAATCACCGAATCCACCTACGGCGGCAAAATCCGACCCCCCCGTCACGAATTGCTCGATCAATTCCTAGAACAAATGCAAACCGTCATGGAACGCAGAGGTAACATCTTAATCCCCACCTTTGCCTTCCACCGAAGCCAAGAAATGGCAAAACGCCTAGACACCGCAATTGAAAAGGGAATTCTGCCAAACTATCACGTCTACACCATCTCAAACATAGCCCACCGCATAAACGGATACTTTAACCAACACAAACAACTCTTCACAAAAGAAATCAAAAGCCAAAAACATCCCTTCAGCTACCGCCATGTCAAACATCTCTACCGAACCAACCAAATCGAATCTCCCGCAGTAGTCATCTGTACCTCAGGCTTTGGACATGCTGGAGCAAGCCTCCGCCTACTCACCGAATGGGCCCCCGACAAAGATAACTGTGTCATCCTAACCTCAGGATACCTCCCACCCGACAGTCCACTCAAACAAGCCAAAGAAGAAGGCATTTTCAAAACAGAAGCCGAAGAACTCATCCACGTCAATGCTGAAGTCAAACAAATCGAACTCTCAGGACACGCCGACCAAACCGAACTTATTAAAATGATAACCAAACTCAAACCTAAACAAACCGTCTTAGTTCATGGTGATCTCGAGCAAGCCGAACAACTCAGTGAACAAATTAAAAATCTAACCAACGTCTGTATCCCTATCGAAGACGAAACCATAGACCTCTAATAACACAAACAGCCCAAACCAACAACCAACACTTACTTTTTAGGTTTCTTTGCTTCTGAATTTAATTGCGGCTGTCAATCACTTAGTGGCGAATTTATGTTAAAGGGCCAATTAAAGATTAATAAAAATAGGGGATGGCGTGAGCCATCGGGATCGGGTCTATTTTTGATCTTGTGGGGCCTTTTAACCCTGTGATATTGTTGTAATATAGCAATTTTGCTAAAAATGGGCAAAATTTATATGGGCCGACGTATAGTGTTGCGGTTGAGCAAAGCTCAAGGGGAAGAAAATGTTTAAAGCTAGCACACAAAAAGAAGTTTCAACAAAACTCACCAAAGGTCTGCTTGACGTAATTGTTTTGCAGTTCCTAAGCGTAGAGTCTATGCATGGTTACCAAATTATTACCAAAATCCGAAAAAATTTCGGCGTTTACTTTGGCCCAAGCACAATCTATCCATTGCTGGGTTTACTTGAGAAAAAAGGTTTTATCGACAGTAAATGGGATATGTCCTGTGAACGTCCAAGAAAAATTTACCGCCTAACAGCTGACGGGCAGAGTGCTCTTAGCTTCACAGAAGAATCACTTGCATTTATATGCCGAAGAATAACTGCCGACCAACCCGTCAGCGAGCACGCCACAAACATCCTCTGCTAAATCTGGTCAGCTTCTGCCACTTTGGTCAGCGACATTTCACTATAATGGCTCAACAATTTGGTAATGGCTGTTTGAGCTGTAGCGGTTTACACCTGCTTATTGTGCTAGCAACATATTTACCTTCTACTACCTCCCAAACACTGACATCCAATACACCGTCCACTACTAACTCCAAAACACCACCACCGTTCTAGCCGCAAGCAAAATCATAACCGGCCAAACCTGGGTAGAACAGTAACTGAATCAACCATCACACCTTTTTAGCATCTTTTTCTTGTTTGCTCTAATAAAACAGTTGTCTTTGTTGTTCTTGGGATTCAAACTTTCGCAGATAAGCAAATATCTCCTCTGGTTTATACAACATCCCATACCGCTGACACTTTGATTGGAAAATATCCATCAGCCGGTTGCTATTTGGGCTGTTACATATATAGGCATTACCAAATTGTTGAATATATTTCTGCTTTAAACCCGAAAACTCTTGATCCAGTTTAGCATAAAAATATTCTCGGCTCCCCTCTCGCAAGGTCACACCAAAACCAAAATAGAGCACACCCACAACCCCTGCCTTAATGCAGTAATCCAATAGTCCCTGAAGATTTTCTTCTGTGTCATTGATAAAGGGCAGAATAGGACTAATCCATACAATGGTTGGAATTTTTGCTTTCCGCAGAGTTTCCAATACCTCAAAACGCTCCCCTGTTGTGGACACGTTAGGCTCAATTTTTCGACACAAATCCTCATCATAGGTTGTTAGGGTGATTTGTACTACGCATTTGGTTTTTGCGTTAATCCGCTTCAATATGTCTATGTCTCGCAAAATTTGGGCAGACTTGGTTTGTATTGCTAATCCATAGCCATATTTTTCAATCAGTAGCAGGCATTGGCGGGTAATTTGTAATTCGTTCTCAAGCGGGATATAGGAATCACACATCGCACCTGTACCAATCATGCACGGCTTTCTTTTGCGGCCTAGTTGAGACTCTAAAATTAGTGGTGCACTACGTTTGACCTCTATGTCCTCAAAATCATGATCCATTCGGTAGCACACGCTCCGGCTGTCACAGTAGATACAACCATGCGTACACCCGCGATAGAGATTCATACCATTCTGAGGTGAGAGTATGGTTTTATAATCAGCATAATGCAGTGCCATACACTCCTTTCTGTAAAAAGAACAAATCAATCTATAAAGCCTTATGGCCTGCTGATAGTTGCGTCAAATCGACTAACTTGCTGGTTCTATATCTGTTGCACAACAATAGGGACAATAATTCAGAACCCAATCAAACAACCTGAAAAAGACTGGTAAACTTTTTAAAATATTTCCAGAACCTAAAACTATGGCATAACACTAAAAAGTTTGGATTTAAATCTCATACAAAGAAACATAATTGCATATAAGGTGTACAAAAATGAGTAATGTGCAGGAATTATGTGGGTGTTGTTGTAAGCGTGATGTGTGCCGTTACTATCCCGCTTATCCTAGGCCACTCATTAAAATTTGTCGCTATTATAAACGCGGTAAAGCTACAATAACTCAAAAAGAGTGTCTGCGAAAAAATGGGGAAGTATAACATATACAAAAATTGTTGACACGTGTTCATGTAGGGTTTTCTAGAATCCCGCTAACCTTTCTAGATAGTGCTTCAAATTATGCCGTGTCTTTCCTTTACAGTTTATTGAAACCTTTCTATTTTCTCAACTACTTCTAAGGAATACAAGTAATCACCTGGGAGTATCTTTTTGTGAAGCCGCTGATTTTTATGATTTTTTCGTTTTTAGATGCTTTTAGGCTTTCGATGAATTCTGGTTTTAGTTCTGGTTCTAAGAGGTTTTCTTCTAATTGGTGTGCCAATGACCATAGAGCTATCGTTTACTATCTCTGATGGCAAAGCTTCAGACTTACCTTTAACTCATACGTTGCTATGTAGATTTTTGATGTTCAAGATAGGGTATGATTTAGTCTGCCACGTTAATTAGACGGTATCCCTGATGAATCAGGCACATCCTTTTGTCTACGTTTGTAGATAGAAATCAGCGCCAATACGACAATGACCAGCCCAATTAAACCCATTATGGCTGGGGCTAAATTGGCATTCGAAGCGTTACTTGTAGTCGATGAGTCAGACAAATTCGTAGCAAGAAGTGAAACTGATACAAGAATTGTGTTATATAGGGCATGTATAAACATGGTAACACGGATGCTTTTTGTCCAAAGAAATACTAAGCACACACTTAAAGCAAAGGGCAGTACGGTTAAGGCATGTCCTACTGAAGCGCCCATGTGGAGCACGGCAAAGACAAGCGTCGTCAACATCACCGCAAGCCAAGGTGCAACACGCGCTTGAAGGCGGGTCATCATCAAACCACGGAAAACGGTTTCTTCTGCCATAGGTGCAATAATTCCCATAATTAAAATAGCAAAAAGTGGGCTCATACTCGTAATAGCGTTGCCTGCAGCATCATCAGCCAGCCAGCTTTGTGGTATCACTGCTACTAATAAAAAGGCAGTTAAAAATAGACCCAAAGCAAGCAAAACAGCGAAAGCATAAATGGATTTTTTTGGCGCCGGATTCCATTGAATACGTTTCAATAAGTCCTTTTTTTGAGCTTTAAAGATGATGAGGGTAATTATAAAGAAGACTATGATAGTTGCCACGATAAGAAGAAGTGAAACGGATGCTAACTGTTCTTTAACTTGATCAGGAGTTGCTCCGGGGTTGAGCGCTTTCCAACTTAGGCTATACCCTTCATCAAACAAAGACATGATGAGAAAATAGAGAAGTGGGAAAAATAATGAAACCAGAATTGCTTTTACTACATTTTCTTTTTTTACCGCAACCATATGGAACTCTCCCCTAAGTTAGTCATACATGAATCAAGAGTGCAGAACAAAGAAAGAACTCACATATATAAATGCGAACGATAAGTAAGCCGAAAACCAGAGCCGGACAACACATGGATTACATGTCAATAAAACTACATTATGGTTAGTTGTTTGCTTTGGGTGATTTTTACTTTTACTTTTTCGTTGGCTTTAAATTTGTGTGTGACTTTTGCGGCAATAAACTATTTCGAAAAAGAGCGACATTTAAACAGTTATGGTTACTGCTATTCTGCAAACACCCATAGTTTCTTTATAAAGAGTGCACGGTGGAATTCGCACTAACACTCCTATGGCGACATCAACATCAACAGATTTTTTAGCTTAACCCTTTTTCTTTTTTGAGTCTCTTAATGTTATCGTAGATATTTTGGCGCTATGTAACAATCGTAGTTAATGGCACAAATAGTGTTATTTATACATTTTTTAGGAGCTAAACGGTGTA
>NZ_WRFL01000030.1:0-26659 GCF_009778815.1 Candidatus Bathycorpusculum sp. | reverse complement strand
TGGGTGGGTTGGTGTGTGGGTGGGTTGGTGTGTGGGTGGGTTGGTGTGTGGGTGGGTTGGTGTGTGGGTGGGTTGGTGTGTGGGTGGGTTTGGAGGGGTGGTTGTGTTTTGGTTTGGTGTTTCTGAGGAGTTTGGGTTGTTTGGCTAATGGTGTAATTTGGTACATACGTGCTATAGCTTGGTTGTTGTGGTTGTTTTTGTTGGCTGTTGGTGGGTTGGGGTTTGTTGTGGGGTTATATATAGTTATATGTAGGTATATATAGGTATATACAGTTATAAACGTTTATAAACTGTTATAAACTCTTATTGTTTCTATATCATTGCCAAAGATATGAGGCGTATGACTCGTAAATACAGCTTTAATATGACGGAGTTGGTCAGCGACTTTAATCGCTTCCACATCCTAACTATGCTCTACCAAGGCCCCACCCATGGCTATCAAATCATAAACCAATACAAACACAACTTCAAAAAAGAACTCAGCCCAAGCGCAGTTTACCCATTCCTCCATCAACTAGAAGAAAAACACTACATCAAACACACCACAACAGTCAACGAGTCAAAACTACGCAACACCTTCGAATTAACCCCCACCGGCCAAGCATTATGCCGCAACCTCTTTAGATACTTCACCGAAATCCACTCCACCGCCTTTAAAATCCTGCTCCACACCTGCACCCACTGCAACAGCCAAATCTACAAAGGCACCTACCACGAAATCATCAACGGCACCAAAAAACCGTTCTGCTGCATCCACTGCGCAAACACATACAAACAAAGCATAATCACCACCACAACAAACACAACAACCCAGCCCATTCATCAACCAACATGATGCCCTTGCCCTGCTTTCTAGATTGATTCTGCCCTTAATACGTAACCAAAAAAATCTTTGTGCGTCTGTCCTAAAAATTAAAGCAGGATAGCAGTACCCAACTGTGAAGGGGGGTGATCTGTTGTTTACCTTTTCAACATGTTCTCTGCGCGCTCTTTTAGCGTTTGGTGTTTCCTTTTTCCTCTTTTTTGCAGTTGTTGCCTGCGTGGGTGTGGTGAGTTTATGGTCTATTCTCAAGCGAGAGATAAGTAAACTTATTAACTATTAATTAATAGTAAAAACTTGTGAGAGGGGATCGACGTATCTCATCATATCACCTGCAGATATCTTCCCCTTGTCCCCCCTCTCACACACACCAACCATACTACACAAAGACAGTATTGAACCAATTGGTCCCAAAAACCAAGCAGCTACTCATTCGATAAACTTATAAACCCACAAAATTATGACTCTGACAGGCATATGATGAAAAAAGATTCCACAGCCATAGATTGTGGCGGCTCTCTATGCTGACCAACTTTACCCCCCAACACAGCTTTAGCTTCGATAACAACTTTACTACCGAACTGTTCAGAGGCCTAACCGCAAAAGGCCTATGCGGAGGCTGGTCCTATGCCGCACTGGACTACTACTTCACAAACAAACCCATACCACCCCAAACATTTCGCCCCGCCACCGGAACAATCCTGCACAAATACCTAACCTCCCGACAAACAGACTCAATTCTAAACAACCTCGACACCTGGATCGAAATCGGCCTCAACCCCAACAAAAAACAAACCTCCAAATTCTTCCACAGAGGAATCTCTACAAATCCAGGCGGATGCATTAACGAATTGAGCCAATTCCTCGACAAAGGCAAACCCTGCGTATTAGGCTTACAAAGCGACGACACAGGCTCAGGAAACCATCAAGTCATCGCCTATGGCTACAACATGGGCCGATACAAAGGCGATTACGGCACCCATCTAGATGAGTTCGAAATCTATGTCTGCGACCCCGAACACCCCAAAACCAAACGCACCCTCATCGCAGATGCAACACGCCAAGTCTTCTGCTACAAAAAAAGACACTCAACAACCTGGCGCACATATTTCGTCCACAAAAACTACCAGCCCTGCCCCCCGCCGCTTATTCACAACCCCACCACCTACCCCAACGATGGCCTAACATACGAATTAGTCCTCAAATTTGAAACTGGCAACGACGACCTGCGCGGCGGCAACGACAACATCGATCTACTTGTAAACCTAACCGATGGCACACAACAGATATACCACAACATTAACCTCAGCGCTAGATGGCTTAGCCATAGTAGCGAATTCGCCCAGATTATCCTTCCAAACCCAATCCAACCCAAACAGTTGCACAATCTCACCCTAAGCACAACCTCCAAAGGCGGTATCAGCGGCGACAACTGGGACATGACCAAACTAACCATCTACGAAATAATAGGCACAACACTACAGGAAATCAAGAAAGTCGGATTCAAACGCTTTACAGGCAACGACAAAACCCTTCTCATCCCCATAAACAACACACCCACCCTCTCAGGACAAATCAATAAACTCGAGTTAACTTTTAAGACTGGCAGTGATGATCTGCGCGGTTGTAACGATAACCTAAATCTCTATGTACACTTCCGTGATGGCACTACACAATCAGTTTATAACGTCAATGGCGGAAACAAGTGGAACAAAAACTCTAGCCTCAACATCACCATCAACCTTAACCGTGCTGTGTTGCCCAGCGACATAACCGCGGTTACCCTTGAAACCACCTTCAGAGGCGGCATCAACAGCGACAACTGGAACCTAGACGCAATCACAATTAAAGCCGCCGGCCCAGACATCAACCAAGAAATCATCACCAAAACCGGCAACCCCTACAAACGCTTTACCGCTAACAACAAAACACTAACCTTGCGCCGTTGACACGATCCCAAAAACTTTACACCAACACATTATTTTGAGTGATTAGCGCCTTTTAGAGTTGTATGAAGCATATGTGGCTCGTTTTGTTTGGTGGGTTGAGATTAGTTATTGTGTTGCTGAAATTTAGTGTCATTTGTTGTTGTTATTTGAAATGGTTCTGAAGCGTTTGTGGATGCAGTAGCTGTCTATCTCGATTTCAATTTTGCACATCGGCAAACTTTTTTCAAGGTAACAGTTGGCTTTGCATGTTTTGCATTTGGTTTTGCGGGTCTGCTTTAGTGCATCATGCTTAATGTCAATCGGTTGAGTGTCGTTTAAAATTTTTTTATAGTCTGTTACTTCGCACTCTTCATAATTGTGGCAAGGTCGATTAATGCTGTTCTCAAACTGATCTAGGCAATGGTTGCAGTAGGCATCTATTTCTAAGCGGTACTTGTAAAGTTTAGAATCACTCATAAGCTACACCTGTGCTTTGTATGTTCTGAGATGGCGACGCTGGGGCTGGGTTGTTTTTTGTGGAATTTTTCAGGGGTGTTAACAGTTTTGAAAATATTTTGTTTTGTTATTGTTTGATTTTTGGTTGTGATTTTGTTTGTTTATTGGAATTTTGGGGGTGATCGTTGGGTTGATATTTATGGTTTTTGTCAACGTCAGGTTCCTCTGTGTTGGTTGGTTGTGATTTTAATTTTTATTTTGTTGGGGTGGTGTTTGAGTTTTTGATATAGATTTAATAATTTGGATGGTGTGAATTTGTTTGTTGGTTTGATTGTGGTTAAAATTGTGTTGTTTTGTTTGTTTGGCATGTTATCGCTTCCTCTTACAAGTAATTACAATTAAATAATGTTATTACTTATAAATACTTCTCATTTGGGTTTTTAACACTATTATTATAAAAAACACATGTAAAAATTGGGAATATTGTTTTTTATTTGTTATAACATTTAAAAAAAAGAGATGTTGATAAATAGTCAAATAGACAAATTAATACGCGCAAGAGAGGCCAAATAATGTCTACTAAAGCTAAAAAACAAAGCACATACAGCTTCCCCTACAGCGTAAGAGAATGGCTAAACCAATTCCTAAACAACAACAAAGAAGACCTAAGCCTAATAGGAATCACAAACGAAACCCGACTCTTCGAAGTCCTAGCAAGAAACGGCGAACCAGCCGTAACCAAACTACTAGCCCAAATACGAGAAAACCGCAAAGCAAACACAAACCCCCTACCCTAACAAAAATTTTGCTAAACTCATGATTTTGGAAGTACCGTCAACTCAAAATTGGCTCCACCAGTGCCTGTCTGTTTCCACTTACCTAGTTCAATAGTAAGCGTGTATGTTCCAGGCTGAGTATTATCCGATGTAACAATTGTCAAAGTAGTAGCCATATTTTGATTTGGCTTTATTGTTAGAGGATTGGAGTTAAATGTTGCTTCAAATGGCTTTACCATGTCTGGAGAATCTATGTGATTTGGCCATGGCAGAACAGGGTAAGGTTTTGGCGGGGACACAATAATTTTTGGAGCTGGCACGTTTTCAAAAGCTCCCACTGAAAGATAGAGCGGTATGGACAGTTCTTTCTGATCTGAACGAAGAAATAAGTCCACAATAATTGTTATAGTATCTCCTTTAGTTACATTGAAATCGCTAGAAATTTCATTCAAATCAGTTATCTCTGATAAACTAATGGTAACTAGTGGTTTTAATGTGTCAATTATCTTTGGGGTGTCGATCTGCCGCGATGTTGAACATTATATTTCATCCTCTCTAAGAATGCTTTGATCGATAACTCCAGCTATAATGATAACAATTATTATTGCGATAATTGTGGTAAAAATTATTCTGAAATGATTTTATTCATTTTTCACCATACTTTTTATGTCTATACTTGCATACTTAATTTTTTTAGTCTAATATGCTTTGATGTAGAGTTATTGAAATCTTCATAAATATTTTGTTCTGTTTCTCAATATTTTATCCACATATTTTTCTGCAATATGGTGAATTGCTTGATTATGCACTGCAGTTACAAACTGAGCTTAAATGGTGGAACAATTTGAGGCAATACCATTCATCTTTCTATTCCCTTCGTCCTTATCTCTTATAGTGGTTCTGTGCGTATTTTTTCTCACTCGGCTAGACTATGTTGTGAATATTTTTTGAGTCCTGTTAGTTGATTTAATTGTAAAAATGCCTACTGGCTTTGAAACCAATGGTTTATGAAATTTTCGCCTATTCGATCTGCTGAACGGTTTTTTATGTATCTGACTTTGAATATTTCTGTTGATGTTTTTGTTTTATTCGATTTATTGCTATGGCTGATCCAGTGATGGCTAATGCACTGAGTGCGGCTACACCTATCCAGAGAGCTGATCTAAAAATTTGCTTAATCGTTGAAAGTAGGGGTGTCGGTATTTCACTGTAGTTTACGGGGTGGGGTGTGAGGATGTAGCTTATTCCAAATAGCAGTAGTGCTGTCAGTATTGCTGTGACAGTGGCTAATGCAATTTGTATTTTTACGCTTTTCATAATTTCAGCTCTGTCTATTGTTAAAAAGATTGGTCTATTATTTAACAATTTTTTAGATACGGTGTACTAATTGCTATATCGTATCTTGTTATTTTCTTAAAAAAGAAAAAGGGTTAAATCGATATCCTGCTTATTTCTTGTTTTAGGGGGTCAAGTTAGTTTACTGATAAATGCTCTGCAGAAACATTGAGGGGAACTGCGCTTGATATTTACCGTTTCATGTTAACCTGTAATAAGCCCATCGGAGTTAGGGAATTGGCTAGAGAGTTAAATCTCAGTAGTCCTTCTGTGGCTCAACATCATCTAATTCGTTTGGAAAGTATGCAGTTTGTCAAACGGGAATGTGGTAACTTTGTAGTAGATAGGGTGGTTTTAGAAAATTGTGTACGAATCAGCCGCTTCTTAATCCCGAGATACTTCTTTTATCTCTTCTTTTCTATATTTGTGTTGGTGATAGAAATCACTGTTTTTTATCCCGGCGTTATTTTCCAAGTGTATGTTTTTGCAGTTATTGCTCAGGTGTGTTTTGTTGTGATTTTTGCCTATGAAACCATCAAAATATGGCGTAGAGGCAGCCTATAATGGGGGTTGTGTTCTATGCAATGGTACAGTTGTCCTAGTCTATAGACGTTAATAGCCTATTTTGTGTATCTCACGCGTAAAGAGGTAAATAGTGTGATAAAACATAAAAGAGCTTACGGTTTAGTGTCTGCTATTCTTATTGGATCCATGTTTTTTTCGCTTATGCTTCCTGTTGCTTCGGCGCAGGTGATTTCGCAGGTAGCAAGCCTTGATTCCTGGCAACCTCCTGAAGATTTTGTTAATCCTGTAACTTTAAAGATTAATGAGTTTAGGGCTGCGGGGCTGAGTGATGAAGAAATAACTGTTCAGCTAGCCGCACTGGGTATGGGTTGGTATCCTGCGACTGGTGCAACATGGATTGGTGAAGCGTTGAGTCCTGAAGAAGCTGATGAAATGCTTATGCGAAAACCTGCAACTGAATCTTCAACCAAATCTGAATCGATGCAACCAGGTTCTGCTACAAGAACTGTGGTTGGCCGAACTTCTGTTATGAGGACAAATAAATATTCTTGGACGGGTGTGGCTGCAGAAATCGTTTGTGGTTCAATGAGTACTAGCTCAGGGGGGACTTTACGTCACTACTTATGTGTGCAATTGGGTGATTTAGATTGTGGTACTGACTGGGCTGAGATTGTAGTTACACACAATTATGGTGAGGTTTACAAGTGGTATCTTTTCGACTTAGACGAAGGCGCTTGGATATTTCTTGGAAATAAAAATACACCTGCATATGCCACGGATACTTTTGTTATAATGCTTAGTGGTGTCAAGGATAGCCATGGCTGGGTCTATGATGTGTGGATAAACTATGTCTGGAAAGCTAGCGGTCATATATCGAGTCATTACGTTCAAGCTGGACATCAAAAAGAGATATACAGTGAAGGGCAATTTACTGACGATACATCGGATGCTATTTTCTTCTACAACTGGCTTCACGATGGTTCAAGTTGGTCCTACTGGACAAATAGCACAAGTACAAAATGGCTTGCACAGGATCCATTACTCGGATCTCATACTCTGCAGCCCTCATCCTATAAGTGGCGGACTTGGACGCAAAATTAATTTTATTAGTTAACCCCTATTTTTTCTATTTTACCCCACAACTTACGTATGAATTAATGGTGGTGGGGTACTTTGCGTATTTATCGTGCTGATTTATTGTTGGTGTGTTGGTCTGGTTATGAATAATTGGTATCTGGTCTGGTGATGTTTTCTTTCCTATCAGGTTCAATACTGGCCAAGGCTGGTTTGTTGGTCAAACAGCTAGTATTGTTTGATTTTTTTCTGGCTATTCTTCTATTTTTAGTCGATTGTTGTCTGTACTAAATTCCATACGGTTTGTTCTATGGCATGGCCTTAATTACCTCTTGTTTAGATATAGTGTTTTATCGGTGTGTTGGTGATATGATGGCAAATGTCGTCCATAAATTTGAGGAAAGTGTTGCAGAGTTTGGCGTCTTGGGTGTGGTGTGTTTCTTATGAAGCGTGAAGAAGCAATAGCGTTGATTAAGGACATGGTTGTTTCTTGTGAGGATCTGGGTGTGCTTGGTATTATGCTAATGTTATCCAGTGCTGTTGTAGCTCGCTCGCAAGGTTATCAGGTACATATAAAAACTGAGGGTGATGAGCACACTTTTGTTTGTATTGCGCGTGTTGCTAAAAAGCATAACTTGGCGGTATGTATCAAGCGCGAAGAAGACTTGATCGTGATCTATCAACCCTTGCCTGAGAGACCTTACGATTCATAGTTGTCATCTCACCATTGCACAATTAGCCCGGTTAGTAATGGCGAGGTGATAAACTAGAGCCTCTATACTGCACTGCAAGTTATCCTTGTTATAGTTGGTTTGTAGAAATTTAGCACTAATGCTTTTAGTGCATCGTGTCTTGTTTGGCTGTGATATTGTTTATCTCGTGTGTTTGTGTGTTGGTGTGTGGGTTGGTTAGAGTTCTTGTTTGAAGTAGTGTTCTAGTAGTCGTCTGGTTCCTCGTCGTATGATTTCTGAGAGGGTTGCTGTGCTGATGCCTAGTTTTGCGGCTAGTTGGGTCATGTCGATTTGGCGGGGGTAGTCAAAGAAGCCGCTTTTGAGTGCGAGCCAAAAGATTTTTTCTTGTTTTTCGGTTAGTACATCGATTTGTTGTTCGAATTTGCCGGCTTTGCGTACTGTTACTTTATGTCCGGTTTTTTCTAGGTCGTTAATTATTGATTTGAATGCGTTGTGGGTGGGTACCATAAAACTGTAGGTTATGATGTTGTTTGGCATGCTTTTGCCTGATACTAAAAAGGCGTCGTGGGCAAGGATGGTGTTGCATACGCCGCAGCCGGGGCTCTCTAGCCATATTGCTGATTTATTTTCTATGTGGCCTTTTGCGGTTAGTTCTTTGGGGATTTTTTTTGCTTGGTCTTCTTCTCCTAAATCCATGAGATGGCGAACTGAGCCGCCTTTGACACTGCGTACGTCTACCACCTTTAGGTGTTTAAATCCAAGCGCCGCCAGTTTACCAACCATGTGGCACTCTTTGTTTTCAACTTCAATAACGATGTGGTAGGGCTCCCGCCAAGTTTCTGTCATACCAACCACACCAAATAACCTGTTGCAGTTAAAGTCAGTTCCTAGTTATCCAGCCAAAACATCCTGATGATTTGCCGCTAACCCCTTCACTAATCATAAGCAAACTTTGTAGGTTTTGAGAAAACCAGCCGCAAGTTATTGGTTAACATTGTCCGCTTCGCTCTCTGTTCAGAGTGGTCTATACAGTAATCCGGCAGAACTTGTCTTTTATTACCTATAAGGAGCTCTTGTCTCTAAGTGTTGTTATTGGTCAAATTTTTTTCTTCGGTTCGGTTCTTTATTTTTTGTGTTTTTGATCCCTAACTTCCATATAGTTTGGCAGTCTATTTCCCACACTAATCAAAGTCTTGTGTGCAAGGTGTGTTGCACAGAAATAAACAAAAACTGAACGTGATTCCAAGTTTGTTGTAGTGAAAAATTGTTTGTTGTGTGTCCAAAAATCGTCTGATCTTATGCCATAAAGTTAATAGGGTGCAAATTCAATGTATTTTCTCTATTGTCCGAGAGATTTCCATATGCATAAAATGCTCAAAAATATGATGTATTCAAATCAAATTAACGGCATTATGAAAATTAAAGTGGAGAATGAATAATTATGGCGCGTTTTAGACAAAATGATGAAATTGTTAAATTAATGGAGAACACAAAAATCATCCGTAACACCAGCATTATTGCCCATGTGGATCATGGCAAAACAACCTTGTCCGACAGTTTATTGGCACATGCAGGAATTATCAGTGCCGATGCCGCAGGACAGAAACGATTCCTTGACAGCTACGTTCTTGAAAAACAACGCGGTGTTACCATCTTTGCCTCAAACGTCAGCTTGGTCCACACCTACGAAAATACTGAGTATTTGATTAACCTTATCGATACTCCCGGACACATCGACTTCTCAAGCGCAGTCACCCGAAGCTTACGCGCAGTTGACGGCGCTCTAGTCGTTGTTGATGCTGTCGAGGGCCCCATGACCCAAACAGAAACCGTGCTCATGCAAGCACTCAAAGAACGCGTTAAACCTCTCCTATTTATCAACAAAGTTGACCGGCTAATCAAAGAGATCAAATTATCTCCCCAAGAAATCCAGAAAAGATTTGCCAAAGTTCTCACAAAAATCAACAACCTAATCGAAAAACACGCCCCACCCGAATACAAAGAAACCTGGAAAATCAAAATCGAAGACACCGTTGCTTTCGGCTCTGCTCTTCACAAATGGGGCCTAAGCCTTGATTACATGAAACAAAAACACCTCAGCTTCCAAGACATCATCGACGCATACACAGGCGACCCCGATGAAGTCAACGCAAAAGTAGCTGAACTAAGCAAAAAAGCACCCCTGCCCGAACCCATCCTTAACATGTTCTGCAAACACCTCCCAAGCCCCCTAGTCGCCCAACCCTACCGCCAAGCAAAAATCTGGGCAGGCGATGTCACATCCCCAGTCGGTGTCGGCATGGCAAAGGTCGATCCCAAAGCACCTCTGCTTATGTGCATCTCAACCATCGATGTGGACCCCCACAGCGGCACCGTTGCCATCGGCAGAATCTTTAGCGGCACCATCATAAAAGGCAAAGAAGTCCAACTAGTCGGCTCCCAACGCAAAGGCACCATCCAACAAGTCTTCATGAGCATGGCCGCAGACCGAGTTATTGTCGATAAAGTTCCCGCAGGCAACATCGGAGCCGTTTCAGGCCTACCGGTTATGCGCATAGGTGAGACCATAGGCGAAGCAGACTGCGACATTCACAGCTTCGAAGGCCTAACCTACGTCTCAGACCCAGTCGTCACCGTAGCCGTTGAGCCAGAAAACGTCAAAGACCTACCTCTCTTTGACAAAGTCATGCATAAACTAACAACCGAGGACCCCTGTATTCGCTTTGTTATGAACAAAGAATCAGGTGAATTCCTCCTCTCAGGCATGGGCGAACTCCACCTCGAAATCACCGCCTACCGTATGCAAGAAGCTGGCCTCAAAGTCAAACTCAGCAAACCCATTGTCATCTACAGAGAAACTATCAGCCACAACTACACCGGACCCGCAGTTATGGGTAAAAGCCCCAACAAACACAACAAACTCTGGATAACCATCGAAAAACTCTCTGATGAAATCGTAGAAGCCATTAAATCAGAACAAATCACCGACCTGCAAAACAAAGACGAGAGAGCCAAAGTCCTCAAAAGCCTAGGCTGGTCCCCCGACGAAGCAAAAGGCGCAGTCGCAGTCGAAGAAAGCAACATCCTAGTCAACCGCATCCGCGGACGACAATACGTCGAAGAAATCATCGACCACATAAAAACCGGATTCCGCGAAGCCGTCCACACCTCTCCTCTAGCAAGAGAACCAGCACACGGCCTAAAAATCAACTTGGAAGATATTACCCTCCACGAAGACCCAGTCCACAGAGGCCCCGCACAAGCCATCCCCATGACCTGGAGACCCATCTACTGCGTTATCCTGCTAAGCAGACCCAAACTACTCGAGCCCCTCATAAACTTTGAATGCAACGTCCCCTCCGACTTCGTCAGTAGCGTCCTAGCAACCGTTAACAAACGCCGCGGCAAAATCCTAGACATGCCCTCCGAAGAAGACATGATAACCGTCAAAGCAGAAATGCCCGTATCAGAAAGCTTTGGTATCGCTGATGAACTCAGAAGCTCAACCGAAGGCCGGGCATTCTGGGCAACCCAATTCAGCCGTTGGGCACCAGTTCCAGAACAACTACAAGATGCACTAGTCAAAGACATCCGCGAACGCAAAGGACTACCAGCTGTTCCACCAAAACCCGAAGAATACTTTGAGAGCGAATAATCTCCCCTCAACCCTTCTTCTTCTTTATTTTAACACTACTTTACTTTCTTTCAAATTTCCACCCAAAAGATTTAGGTAGCTACCCTAACAGTTGTAGCAAATCAAATTTACTAACAATTAATTGTATCAGTAGCATTAAACGGTGTTTTTAATATACTCGCGGATGTGTCCTTTGAGTGGGCGGAATTCTTAAAGCATTTGTTGCCCAAACAAAGGGTGTTGGATGGAAATGAAGACCTCTGTAAAAATAGCGTTGCTGATTGTTATTGTTCTAACAGTTGTTATAGTGGTTCTTCAATCAGGTTTGCTCTATACTCCCCCAGCGTTGGATCAGCGCGAAGAACGAAGCGTTTATACGTCAGACACAAACGTTGTGATTGATGCCACCATCTTTAGGGGTAATATAGAAATTCAACCAACAACCAATGACCAAATCGAAGTAATCTATACCCTCAAAGCTCCCCAAGGAGAACTATCCACCATAACAACCCAAACCAACGAAGCAAAAGAGGGCGATCAAACCACAATTGTAACCCGCGCCCAAGACAAAGTAACCTACAACAACCCCAACCATACTGCCGATTTGTTAATCAAACTGCCAGCTTCTAGCCAATGCAATTTGACGCTTATAAGTGCAAACGGAGACATAACTCTGCCCAAGCTAAATGTTGGAAAAGTTTCAATCTCCACTACAAACGGCAACATTAACATTGAAAACGACGGCAATGCTGAGAGCCTAGAGGCCGTCAGCATGCATGGCAATGTTAAAATCAGCTTAGCTAAAAGCACCTTGTTCTATGTGGCCGCTATGGTCGTAGACGGTACCATCAACCATTCAGGCATTACCATAGATGCAGAGGAGCAAACAACAACACAACTCAAAGGCACAACATCCGCCGGCGAAGGCACTCTATCTCTTGCACTACTAGCATCACATGGCGACATAACCATAAAATACCACTAACAACAACACACCATAAACAGACGACAAATCAACTACTGCTAATGTCAGGGTGCAACACAAAAATAGTGTGGTTCTTAGGTTATTTTTTTTGTTGTGTTGTCTTCTTATGGTTTGCTTGACTGGTTAAGTATGTCTGCTGGTTGTTTTTCTAGTCGTGTTTATTTGGGTGTGCCATAGCCGCTGACTCTAACTGATGTATCGCTTGTAGCGGAGTCGACTTTGGCATCTATTAGTATGGCCCAAATTAGGTTCTGTGAACCAAAAAGACGGGTTAGCTCTTCATCAGTTATCCAGGTTGAGCCGGCGCTTGTAAAGGTGCGTATGATGGGTGCTGAGATTTTGTTATCGAGATATTCGACTCGGATGCGAACCGTTAGAGTTTCATCATGGCTAAAACTGCCTGTAGCTTCAATTTTGGGTTTAAAACTATCAATAGTAGCGGGCTGACGATCTATTGTTCGGATTTCCCCGTAGACTCCATTTTTTCCTATGGGTACCGTCGCTATTTCCTGCTTAAAGATCATGCCCTTGCCTGAGATCCAAACGGCAAACGGATTATATACCCGAGACGTCCAATTCCCCAAAAAACTAACCCTGCTAAGAATCGGCGCAGGATCACAGTTACAGTCTAAATCAATGGCAAACATGTAGATAGGATCAGACGCAAACGACTCAAAAACAACCCCCAAAAGTAGTGTCTGACACATCGACCCATCAACACGCAACCCCGTCTGATTACTCCGATAATCATTCTCCCCCATCCAAAACCGAACATTTTGAATCTGACTATCCGAAAACTCAGCCAGCCACTCAACATTTATACCCATCGAAAAATCAGGAACATTGAAATAACAACGCTCAATTAGAGAGCTAGCATAAGAACCCGTAGCATTACCCAAACCACTACTCATCTGAGTACCATTTACCGGAGTACGAAAAGCAATCCCCTCCGAATTGTTGATAAATTGACAACTCTCAATCTTGCTGTACTCACTCCAAGTATTTGTATTGATAAATTCAATACCTGTTGAGGAGTTTATGAAGCGAGTGTTGGTTATGGTTGTTGCAAATGAATTTTCCACCCGAAGCGTACAATTTATAAGAGTTAAACCTGAGATAAGCCCATACTGTGAAAAAGTATAATCATCCCCAAACAAAACAATTCTATGCCCATTGCCCTCAATGGTAGCGCCATCACTTACAATCTTAGCACCCAATTTGTTGATGATATAGATGTCCTCAGTTAACACATAAGTTCCAGAGTTTAGGTAAACCGACTTGCCTTCTTCTAATGCTGATGCTAAAGCCAAAGATGCACTATTGACTTGTTCGGATATGTGGCCGGTTAGCATATTTTTGAGCTTATAGCCCTCTCCGCTCTGTGAGAGCACAAAATCATAATTAATCACCCCGCCCGAGAGGTTGGTTTGACGTACTCCATCCCAAATTAGATAGGTGTTAAGAACTGTTAGAACAAGCAAAGCTGAGATAACAACAACTATGGCACGCTTAGAAAAGAATAGTTTTAAAAAAACTTTCAACTTAGAGCCGGCCATTTTAACCTATAAACTACACCAATAATAATTAAACCATATGCCACTATCCACTTGGAATTTCACTCTTTGCCCCAGCAATTAAAAGAAAACAAAAACGTTGCTTATAGCCCAAGGCGTGATTGATGTGTTATCTGTAGGCTGGTGGCGTTTATTGGCAGAAAAGTTGGAAAGAGTCACTTGTTATGCAACCGTAAGTATGATTCAATTCTACGGGAAGAGTGCTGCATCGGCAGCTGGTAGTTGTTTGTTTACGGATTAGACAATCGTGTTGCCCTCGAAGTTGGTGTGGCAATAAATTAGTGCATGACCCGTTGTGTCTTTGTGTTTTGTTCATTGTGGTTGAATAAAATCAGTTGATTTTGAGTCGGCGAGGTATCTCGAACAAATGCAAGTTTAGCCATTCAAAATTCTGTGAACATAGCGGTCGCCCACAATCCCACTAAACACGAAGAATACTTGCGAATAACCAAACAAACACCGGGCCCTTGTCTACCCCGCACTTTTTATCTTCTTTTTAGTTATCTTTTTGTTTTTCTGCTAGTTCGACGTTTTTGCACTCCACCCTAGTTTCAAAACGCGGCTGAACCTCCACAGAATTATCACCCTCAGAGGCGATTCTCTGCTCCCCAACATTATGCTTCCCCATAGACATAGCGCCTTTGTAGCTGGCATGTGCCCTATCGATATCTTCTTGCAAATGCCGCAACTCAACATCGGTTTCATCCAGAATCCTCTGAGCACTCCACCCCTCCTGCACCCTAGCCCCCAGCCGCTCAGCAACCTCCTCGGCCATACGCAAAGGCAACCCCACCGCACAAAGATCCTCCACAACCAATTTACCCTCAAAAACCATCTCCTTACCATCCCTACCATAAACTCTAACCAAAAATCACACCACCAAAAAAATGACAGCTATACCTAGAGTGATTTTTTAAAAAACTTAAAGCTATGTGACTACGCAAACACAATAACTACCAACCACGCTATGGTGGTTGTTTTGTCCTGTAGTTGTTGGTTGGGTAAGATTTTAATTTGATTGATAGTTAACGTAGATGGTGAAATATGTTAATTGTCGGTGTAAGCGGTAGTCCCCGAAATCAAGCCACAGAATACGTCTTAGGACAAGCACTTGAACTACTTGTCCAAAGAGGGTTTGAAACCAAACTCTGGACCGTCCGAGGCAAATCAATACATTACTGTATGCACTGCAATTACTGCCTAACCCACAAAGTCTGCATCATCAAAGACGACCTACAAGAACTCTATGATCTCCTCACAACCGCCCAAGGCATAAGCATTGCAACCCCCGTTTATAATGGCGGCATAAGTGCACAGCTAAAAACAGTAATGGACCGCACCCGCGCAATAGTAGCCGCAAACAAAACCTTTTTCAGAGGCAAAATAGGCATGGGCATAACCGTCGGCGGAGACCGAGCCGGCGGCCAAGAACTAGCTCAAATGCAAATTCACACCTTTTATCTAATGAATGGCATGATTCCAGTGAGCGGCGGAACATTTGGCGCAAACCTGGGCGCTAACCTGTGGAGCAAAGACACCCTCAAAGGCGTAAAACTCGACACAGAAGGCATGCGGGGACTCAAAAAAACCGTCAAACACTTCAGCCAATACCTAGAACTCTACACAAAAACTCAAAGTGATAAACATGACTGAAAACAACCAACCAACTAAAAAACTCAAAATAGCCTGGGGCATAACCGGCGCAGGCGACAAAATCCAAGAAATAATCCAAACCATGAAAGAACTAAAACAACAAACAGAAAACCAAATAGACATAGACGTCTACATCTCCAAATCCGCAGACATCATGCTCAAATTCTACCGCCTCGACGAAACCCTCAAAAACAGCTTCCCCAAAGTCTTCGTCGAATCCAACGCAAACTCACCCTTCCTAGCAGGTATGGTACAAAGCGGAAAATACGAATTCCTCCTAATCTGCCCAGCATCCTCAAACACAGTCGCAAAAATCGTTAACAGTATAAGCGACACCCTCATAACAAACTCAGCCCTTATGGCACTCAAAGCATTCGTACCCGTATGGATTATGCCCGTTGACTTTAAAGAAAACATTATCTACACCAAACTACCCAACGGCAAAGACCTAAAACTACGCGTACGCAAAGAAGAAGCAACACAAGTACGACAACTACAAACCATGGACGATGTACACGTATTTGAAACCCCGCAAAAAGTCAAAGAAGGCTTCCTAGAATGGCTCAAAACCACAAAATTCCCCTCTTCCTAACCCTCTATTTTTAAGGGTTCCCCTCCAAAATTTTGGCTGATAATATTTGTTGGATAATCAACAGTTTTGTGATGATAAACAAAAATTTAACTCGGCTCCCAAAAGTTGTTCCGAAAATGCAAAGCATAAGTTACTTATTGTAGTTCTAAACTTCAAATTTTTGCCTAGCGCATATTCCAAATGGATAGAGTGGTGCCGAGGGCAGGGTTTGAACATGTGAAGGGTGGCGACATTGCCACACTTCCCCTTTTTTTGAGAATCAACTGAGTTAGCAGGCTAGCAATGGCTATGCAAACTAGTTTACCCTGTGTTCTCATGTTCTTGTGTGCTGTTAAGAAAAAACGTCTTTAGAACTTGTACGTTTGTTATGGATATGCGGCTATAGAAAACATTGATTTGCTCTTTAACTTCAAACCAATTTCAGCAGTCAAAAGCGCACTTAGGTGAAACGGTTGGCAAGAAAAACTATCTGTTTTTCGAAATCTCTTCAAATGCACAAGGCAGTAGTTGGATTATGCATCAACGTGAAAATTTTCAAACGACCTCTAACAGCATAAACCAATGTCGAACACTACCATCTTTTGAGAAACTCGAAAGTATATATGCAGGTTCGCCGTCTTTTTTTTAAAAACATATGTGAAATAAAATGGGTGATATGAAAACATCACAGCACGTCATAGCCTATTTTGACATAATAGGTTATCGACAAATACTCATTAATCATGAATTAGATGATAAAACCTTTATCCAAGCCATAAAAGACATCACAGAACATGCGCATGGTTTTGCAAAAGAAGTTGGCACATATGGAAAAAATATCCACGTTTATACTTTTTCAGATAATGTTGCAATTTGCATAAATGTTTCTGCTGAGGCTCCAAAGATAATTGCTCTAAGACTATTGACAGCAATAGCCAGCTACATTCAGCTAGATTCCATATTAAAATACGGCATATTTATACGTGGGTGCATTACTCAAGGCGAAGTATATACTGATCAAAATTTTTTATATGGACAAGGCATTGTCGATGCAACTGAAATGGAAAAACATAATGCAAAAGTTCCAAGAGTTATTATAGATAAGAAGCTTGTTGAGACAGCAATAGTAGAGGCAAGACAACTTTGCGAAGGTGCCAAATTGTGTAAAAAGGGCGCAAGAATCGACTATGACAACATATTTTTTGTGTTAGACGTCAACACCCGAAAGACAGCCCCAGAAATAAAAAAAGATACAGATGACCAACATTATGTGGATTATTTGCAACAATTTCGAATATTGCACAACATAACAGAGTATACAAAAGATGAATTATTAGTTAATTTGGAAGAATATTCAAAAATACTCAGACATCGTATGAAAAAATTTAAAAATGAGCGCTTAATTTTTGAAAAATACAACTGGTGTGCGGAAAAACTTAAATCATTTTTGCCGTCAATCGTTGACTGGATTGACCTCACTCCGGATGAAATAGAGCAAATAAAAGCTTGCCACTTCTTTTTGGAAGTGTGACACATTGATAAAGTGTGGGAGACGCTGACTAAAAATTATGTAACCACATAGCAACAAGCCATAGCCTTATATCACAACTTACTTTAAATGATTAGAGCATATTCAACCAAATAGATTCGGCATGTGTTAATTTTGATCTGAATGATCCTGTGATAAATTCTCAATACTTATCGTGATTCTTATAGTGCTCATAGTGTTGATAGATCACACCATAAGTAGTTACCGTTTAAGTTGCCGGGCTCGCGGACTTGAGCGAGTGTCAAAAACGGCATGATGAAAGATCTATCGGTTTTACAGGAAAACCCATTTTCCGATAGAGATAGTATCAGCGAAATATTTGACGACTTGAAAATGTTTATGGATTTGTGAAAAACTATTGAACTAATAAATAAAAATGCGGTAGCAACGTGATAGTTAGGGATACACATAATCAACAATTCAAGAAAGACTAACATGTTTAAACGAAAGCTGATACTTACAAGGAACAAGCAATACGTGAAAATAAAAACAAAGGTAACTACCCATTTAACCTATATTCATCGGTTAAAAAACCGTTTGCGGTTGGGTTTATAAAAATCGGTGTATGACATCTCAATAAATCCATTTTTTTTAAAACAGCCCTTAATACTTAGTGCAAGTTTATTAAAAAATTCACCAACATAGTTCCCGTTTACTATGAAAATATGCATCTTAGCATAACGGTCTTCTGCAAACATTTGGCGAATATCGACTGGATTGTATTGCAAACTTTTGGGAAGAGGGAAGTCATAAACAAGCCATTTTTGCTTTTTATGAACTATATTATCGAATTTTACTTTAAATGTAGACGTGTCCATTAATTCAGGATCAAAACTAACTGACATCAAAGGGGCGCTTGTTATAACTACAGGAATAATAGTACCACCGAACCAGTACTTCCGCCCGAAGATTTTCTTTTCATTTTCAAGACGGTTTATACCATATCTGATAGTTCTTTGTAATGCCTCCGCTTCTACATCAAATAAATGGTTAACACCATGTGCAACATTAAAACAGGATTTATAAATTATTTCTGAATTTGATTTCCAGCAAGATTTAGTGGCAGATTCTTTAAAAAATTCTATACCTGCTGAGTGACATTGAGGCATTTCCAAGTCTTCTTCATTTAAGCACTCTCGTACTGAACGCGCAACATATGTGCCTTTCCGAGAACGACCCATTGCAGGAGTGTTTAAACAATGCCCTTGGAAAGAGAAAGACGAAAATTTTGGATTTTCATCTTTAAAAAAAATCCAACGCTTCCTTTGTGGATCTTGCCGTTTAACCTCAACTATTGCAATTTCTCTTGCAGTATCATTTGTAAATTTTGTTACCTTCAAATCAATGGAAAGGTTATCTGAAATGGGATACTCTTCTGTATCTATCGTCCACCCACTTTCTTGAATTTTTCTAGCACAATACTTTTGGAATAGATAACCTCCAGAGTTTAATGCAGTGACTATTTCACCCTCTAAAGTATCAGGGGGTTGATTTGCAGTATTGTCAGAAGCTTTTGACATGAATTATCAGCCGGGTCGTTTACTAGACATAAATGATTAGTTAAAAAGTTATCACTAAATAATGATTAACACGTCGGTACAACTTTACATTTACCCACACCATCATGGGAAAAACCACTTCCCCGCATAAACGTAAGAAAGATCCAAGTTAAAGAACACACCTGGAAGAATACACATTAGTTTAAAATAGTTTGAATAACAAACTATTGCCGATTAACAGTGCAGACAGACGACATTCCAGAGGTGCCCAAAGTACCTGAGGATATATTACAGAGAGCCAGGGAGGGAAAACTCTGTTTTTTCTTAGGGTCAGGCCTCTCAAAACTTTTGGGTTGCAAAGGTTGGAAAGATTTGTCAAATAACCTCACCGAGATGTGTTTCGAGCGTAACTACATCAATTTCCGACAGAAAGAAAGCATCATGGCAATTAATGAACCTAAAAAAATCATCACAATTTGTCGCAATATATTCCGCGATAACCATCATGAAAATGATTTTTATAAACAAATCAAAAAATGTCTGAAAACCAACAAAGCATACGAAACTCAAAACATCTACAAAGTGTTATCAGAGCTGTTCGGCATCATTCCAGCACTTTATTTAACAACCAATATCGATAGAAATTTCGACTCAACATTTCCGGGATCAGTTTTATTTACTGAGAAAGATTTCTCACCAAATAACATTTTACCCGACAGATTGTATAAAATTCACGGAACCATTGAACACCCCAACACAACGATACTTACTGTACAAGATTATTTAGATCGTTATAGAAAGGGTGAGTTCCATGCATTTTTAGCCGCCATTTTCAGCGAATATTCCATCATTTTTCTGGGATATGGCTTAGAAGAATTCGAAATATTAGATTTTTTAGTTACCACGATGGATAGAAAACAGATGGAACCAAAACACTGCATTCTTTTGCCATACTATAAAGAAGAAAAATACTTGCAAGCGTTTGATGCAGATTACTTTAAGCCGTTAGGGATAAAGGTCGTGGGTTACAAAAAAGATGTAACAGGCTACGCTCAATTGTACACTGTAATCAAGAAATGGAAGAAGGAACTTATCGGACTAACTGACATGCAGTATGAAGCCATAAAAGACATGGAAGAAATGGTGGATAAGCTTGAATGAAGATAAAATTTTTTCAATATTTCAAAGAGCAAATAAAGATGACGCATTTAAACAACTGTTTTTCAAAAAACTATCCACCACAAATAACCCATATCCCTGGTTTGATAAATTAATTACAGAAGGGTATTTAGACCCAATCAATAATAAAAACCCCATTATAACTAACAACAATTACATCATACCCCGTTGGTATGCTTTGGATTATCTTGAGAACGTTGCAACGAATCTCTCGAAAAATAACAATAGTCTGATTCTCAATAAATTAATTAAGTCAATTAACTTAATAATCACGTTCAAAAAGGACGGCAGAAGAATTGAGAACCCATATACTGATTATAAACTGTTAAGAATTATTTTCTTATTACCAGTTAAAAGAATAACTAAAAAGCACATCGAATTCATACGAATAATATTGACATCAAAGTTTAGTTCCATACTACCAGTATTAGAAATAGACAAAACAGTAATTCCTCATCTAACATACAATAAAGACAAAGAAAAATTAATGCAAACACTCAAAATAATTCTTGATTATAAAATAGTTAGCGAAAATTCTAAATTTTTTCAGTTCAAGTCTATTCTTGAAGATTATTGGCTATCAATAATAATACAAAAAAATGGGGATAAAATCATCGCCATCTGTGAAATATCATTGGCTGAATTGATTTTAGACATCATGAAAAGAATTTTAGAAAAAAATAAAGCCGCCTTTGGTGTCATAGATATTCCCACTATTGAAGAAAATAAGCAGGTTTTTTTGGAAGATAACTACCAAATGCAATTGATTTATTTCTTGAGGCAAACACTTGAACACCTGACACCCCCCGCTCAAAAGGGCATGTTAAACGAGTTTTTAAAAAGTGACAAACCAATTTTTAAAAGAATTAGCATTCACTTAATCAACTATTTCTATGAGGATTATGCACAAATATTTTGGCAATGGGACGACAACCCTCTCGAGGAAGAGGATCTTAAACATGAAATTTACGTATTAATTAAAAATAACCATAATAAATTCAACAATAAACAAGTCAACAACCTTCTAAAGTGGATAACGTCAATTAAGACAGTCCCTATCAAAGATAATCCAGAAGAATCACCTCAACAAATTGTAGCTGATGCATATAAAAAACTGGAGTGGTTATCCGCCTTAGAAGGAAATGACTATAAAAAAGTTAACTCCTTAATAAAAAAATATTCTAATATCTATAAAGACAAAATTGAACATCCAGGACATCATTTATGGACAAGTAGTGAGATCAAGGTAGCAGGTGCACCAGAAGCCTTCCCACCAGACATCATCAATAAATCTAACGCAGATCTTGTAAAATATATTTCAGAATATTCGTTAAAAAAGGCAGGTCACCATAAAATTGATGTATTGTATAACTTCACCACCACAGTTCGAGAGAACCCTGATAAATTTGCGTCTGACATAGACCCTTTTGCACAGCTTGATTTTGAATTTCAAGAGGCATTAATATCTGGGTTTACAGATGCTTGGAAAAAAAATAAAGTATTTTCTGTTAAATGTGTGCTTGACTTTTTAAACAATGCCACTTCAAATCAACTCTATAAGGAGGATAAAAATCCACAAAAGAACGTTTTTACCAAAAGTATCGCTGACCTGATATTTGAAGGAACAAAAAATGAAAATCATGCTTTCGACAATGATCTTCTCCCTATTTGTGAGTCAATATTGTTGAGATTGGCGAACAATACAAAATCTACAGTTAAAAACGACAATACTACAGATATTATAACTGCAGTTTTAAACTCACCGTTGGGAATCGTTTATTATGCCATGATAACCTGTTCGTTGAGGTTTACCAAAGTTAAAAATAACGTGGATGATGAAGGGGTCGAGACAATTAAGTCCCATTATCAATCACTTATTCACTCGAATCGAACAATTGAATTTGAAGTAAGTTTGGGTGCATTTTTGCCGCACTTATATTATTTAGATAAAGCATGGACTAAAGCCAACATAAACAAACTATTTCCGAAAGAAGACGAATTCATGTGGAAATGTGGCTTTTCGAGTTATCTCTTTTACTCAACCATGCTTTCACAGGATTTGTACCAGTTACTCAAAAAAAACGGACATTACAAAAAAGCAATAGAATATAACGAAAAAGATGTTTTTGAAAAATTACCTCAACATATATGTATTGCCTATTTAAATGATTTAGAAGATTTTTCTGAAGAAAGTCTCATTATTGATCTAATCACAGGAAGCAATGTAGATTACATAGTAGAATTTGTTAATTTCTTCTGTCACCTACGCAATAAATTGGATGCTAAAATGAAAGACAAAGTCAAACCCATATGGAAAAAAATAATCGCAAATATCTCAAGTGTAACAGAAAAAGACAAATATTATGAAGTATTTACTCAGCTTTCTTATTGGCTGAGCATCGTTGATAATGTTGATAGCGACATTGTTGAATTGATGAAATGGAGTAACAAATACCTGAACGATATGGCCTTTATGTTCTATGTAGAACAGTTAAATATTCATGTCATAAAAAATCCAGAACACGTTGCAGACATATTTTATGATTTCTCATCAAATACCACCAACCATTTCCCTTACGTCACACAAGAAAAAGTGATAGCACTCGTTGACAGTTTATTTGAAAGAGGGCAAAGAGAAAATGCCAAGAGAATATGTAATGAATATCTTTCCAAAGGAATTGACTTTTTAAGGCCTGTTTATGAAAAAAATAAAAACTAACACATTGTAAAGTCGCTCAGATCATCAGAACCATTGTGCAACAGGTTAAACATACTACAGACGTTTACGTACCCCATATAACAGATCCATTGGGGAGTCTTTTCTAAATATCCTGGCCCCAGCCAACCGATCGTATCTTTTATATCAAAAAACTTGAGGCCATTGTTTTGATTGAGGAAGACTTATTGTATAGTGAGCATGTGAAAAAAGTGGTGACTGATCATGACTCTGAGTTTTATGCTGTTAGTCGTGATGCGGGGCTTTGCGGAGCACTAGTTTGAGGTGTATTTGTATGACAGATTATTAGGCATATTTTGCGCGGCGTGAACCATCCTCAGACCAATAGCAAGGTGGAAAAAGGGCATAATCTCTTCAGCTGTCACCGGGATCGGTTTGAGACTTTGGAGGCTTTGGTTGAGTGGTACAATTAGGAGAAACCGCATAGAGCACCTAATTTGGATATCACAGAGACGTTCAGCCAAGCTTTCATACGTAAGATGCGGCCTGAAGTTTGGTTAGGTTTAGCGGCAAAGATGTTTAACTGGTAAACGGCATGAAATCAGAAAAAACGACCTGGAAAAATAATTTTGGGAAACCATATAATCAGAGTGTATGAGAAAAGCATTTAACTTCAAACTTGGTGATTCCCTAAGGATAAAGCTATTTGCTTGATAGAGGATTATCGCGTTGGATAAGAAAGCAGATGATTTAATAAAATTAGCAAAACAAGGTAACGCTGACGCACAATTCGAATTAGGGGATCGTTATTATCGAGGCATTGGTGTTAAACGGGATCTTAAACAAGCCGTAATGTGGTTGACAAAAGCGGCAGAACAAGGTAATGCTGTCGCACAATACAACTTAGGTTTTTGCTACTACAATGGTGAAGGCGTGACACAAAATTATAAACAGGCTATCGAGTGGTATACAAAAGCCGCCGAACAAGGTAACGCCACAGCACAAAACCGTTTAGGAATTTGTTATTATTTCAACATCTATGTTAAACGAGATTTTAAGCAAGCCGTGTTTTGGTATACAAAAGCGGCAGAACAAGGTAACGCTGACGCACAAAATAATTTAGGTAACTGCTATCATAATGGTGACGGCGTTAAACAAGATTACGACAAAGCCGTGTTTTGGTATACAAAAGCGGCAGAACAAGGTAGCACTGATGCACAATACAACTTAGACAACTGCTACCGGCGTAGTTAGGTGTTGTACATGATAGATGCACCAATGACAAAACGGGAAGAAGTTTTCATTAGTTTTTCTGATGATGATAAAAAATATTTTTATGAAATGAAACATTTCATTGACTTGCTCAAGATAGACTGTAATATAAAACACTGGCATTGTAAACTATTAGAGTATGGCGACAAGTGGGACGAAAATATCCATAAACACATGGCAGTAACCAAAGTTGGGGTGCTTATGGTGTCGCAAGCCTTTCTTGCGTCAGGCTACATTCGCAACCAGGAACTGCCCATACTCCTGCAAGCAGCCAAAGATAATCAGATATGCATCATGTGGATCCCAATTAAACCCTCAACGGTTAAATTTAGCCCAATTGATCTTAAGAATGGCGATAAAGTTTACATCGATAAGTACCAAGCCGTATGCAATCCTGAAAAGCCATTAAGCACTTTAAGACCCTCTGAACGTGAGGACATATACGTTAATCTTTATCATGCTATAAGGCGTTATTTCGAGAGCAATTAAATGGGGATGTTTTTAATCACTTCTATTTTGTCCACATTTTTAGCATAAACTTTTACTAACGCCATATTGTTAGGGCTTAATAGGTGTATCATAGGTTGATTGAACGGTTCACTAAAGAACTGAAAGAAAAAGTTACTCAAGAAAATACGCCTTGTGTATGTGTACGTTGTGGTGAAGAAGTGATAATAGGTAACCCCATACGCTTTTAATAAAAAGGGTGGCGTATACCACCTGCACTGTTATCAAGCGGCGCGTACTAATGTGTGGGTACATCAACCAAAATTCTATTGATTTGTAATACGCGACTGGATTTTTTCTATAGCCGGCTGTATCCAATCTGCAGGTAAAACATGTTCCTTATTTTTCAAATCCTCATACGGATTATAACTCAAGTATGGCATAGCAGACATAGGGTTAGTTATGTTCAGAAACTTGCTATGCCTGATATAATCTTTTGTCACATACGAACCATAATATCTCTGACTCATCACACGAAACCAATGACACCACTTACCAGTACAGCTATAGATTATTTGAAAAGCACGTTTATCATTATAGGGGAATAGTTTACCTTGTAGTTTTTTATTGTCTGCTTCACGCTGGCATTGTACAAGATACTCTACTACAAGCCAGCTAAACTGCACCATTTGATCGTAAACCACATTATCATATAATCCGGTTTTTAATGGGAATACAAGTTTGCTACGTTGTGTCACCTGACGACCGTATTTCTCTATTAACCTCTGACTTCTTTTCGTTTTATAATCCATAAATATCCTACAACGGACTTAATCCGAATAAATCCGTTGTACCATCATCCAGAAAAAAGGCGGCACTTTTCTCTCTCCTTAAGAAAGTAAATAAATTAATACATATATACACAAAACCGTAAAAAGTTTAAAATTCGGTACTATAATCGAAAATACGACTGGTTAGATTATGGTTGTTAACAGCAGACTTCTAACTAACTCTGTTTGTTCTGTGTCATATCTAACTCTAAACGCGCACCTGTCTCCTTAATTAAACTTAGATATATGTAAGTTTAATTAGGGCCTTTTCTGTCAAAAGGGAGCGTAATTCTTGTTTAGTTCTCCCTATAATCAATTAATATGTATATGGTGAATCTTGTGTAACTAACGAAGTTTATGGTTCCACTATGGTTTTAGTTAGTTGTGTTAGAGGTTTGTTACACTGGCTTTCAACATATCAGATAAATCAGGCACATCATCAAGCATTATGTCTCTGCCGTTGTTTAGATGTTTCATTGTGTGTCTGTCGTTGGTTCCATCAGCTATTGCTTGAAATTTAATGATTAGGCCATTATGGAGGTTTGTGTTTTTAGTGATAAGTGCTATGGCTTGGTCGTAGTTTGAAATTTTGATTTGTTTCTCTTTATGGAGGTATGATGATGTTTTTTGGTGGCGTTCCTGTTCTTCTTTTAAGCGTCTGTATTTTTGTATGTATAACTCAAAGATTTCAAGCTGTAGCTTTAGTTGTTTGGTTATGTATTCTGCTTCTTTTCGGCTTATGCGTGGTCGTGATGTTGGTTTGGTCTGCATTTTTCATCATTTATTTTACGGTTATAGACCATTTATAGTTTTTTACATGTATAAAATTTAGAAACTTGACGAAAAATGAAATATATCCAAAAATAAAATATTCTCGGCTTGTGAAATATTTATATCCGTAAAATAAATTTGAAAATAAAATAGTTTATATTTCTAAAATATTTTTACCGATATAAAAAATAAACTTGCAAAAATAAAAAAATATCCAGTTCTCAGAATATTTATTTCCACAAAACGTGAGGGGAAAAATAAATAAAATATTGTTATTAATATAAAAAAATGAGAGTGTTCACTTATAGATAATTTTATGTGATGCTGTACATATATCGCCAAACAAGGTTAGTTCGTATGGTGCATTGCAAAAAATGTTTGTCTGAAAAAGTCGCCAAGGGCGGGTTTGTTC
>NZ_WRFL01000029.1:0-29717 GCF_009778815.1 Candidatus Bathycorpusculum sp. | reverse complement strand
TGGGTGTGGGTGTTGGGGTGGGTGTGGGTGTTGGGGTGGGTGTGGGTGTTGGGGTGGGTGTGGGTGTGGGTGTTGGGGTGAGTGGTGGTAATGGCGGTGGGTTAATGTCGGCTGATTTCGAGATTGATGTTATGCTGTTCCAGTCGTTGCTAAATTGAATGTCATACACTCCGTTTTCAGGAAAATTTTGGGTGACTTTTTGTGTTCCAAAAATAAATGCAATATTTCCTTTGATTATGGGAATACGGATTGAGTGGTTTGGATAATTAAATTGCCATTGTTCTGTTTGGAAGCATGTTCGATAATCGTGATATCTCTCCTCACTGGCGGGTATGTATAAGCTTCCTGTTTGGGGTATTATGCCATAGAGAAAGAGGGTCATGGCACCCAGCAGAGAGGCTTCGTCGTTGTATGTGCCTGGTCTGCCTGCGCTGATATCCATAAAGCTGAATTTGTTGTTGCTAAACAAACTGCTGCTTATAAGCCCCTGCCAGCCTTGAGTTAGCATATTTTGAAAGTTTGTCTGGTTGCCTTCCGTAAACTGTGTATAGAGCATTTGTAATGCTATTAGGTTGCCCATGGTTTCGAAGAGTCTTAATTGATTGTTGGTATCAGCATGTTTAATGACGCCGATACTGCCCCATCCCGGAGAACTGTATTGGTTAGTCAATAGTTTATTCTCTAAATCTGAGATAACCCTGTCGAAGTAGGGAATTGTGCCTTGAGTGTTTTGGTATTGAGTGATTATCTGAGCGAAATTGCCCATTTCGCATTCTACATATGAATTTTTGCCTGCGTAACCGTAAATTTTGCCGCCCCAGTGGTCTTGCGTGTTTTCCCAGGCATGCTCAGCGTAGGTTGTGGCGTTAGGAACACCGTTTAGGGCAAAGAGCAGAAATATACTTAGAGTTTCTGCATGTTCATCATAGTAGCGCGAATTGTATGAGCGTGCTGTGTTTTGTTGGGGGTTTATCCAGAGCATTTCTCCGCTTGCGCTTCCGAGGGGCGGAGCATTGTATGCTTTTGTAAAGTCATTGTATGCCGCAGTTATGTTCCAGTGGGGTACGTCTAACACTTGAGCATATCTATAGCTGTTTATCATATAGCGGTCATAGACGATGAAGCTGTTTGGAAAATCTATGCCGGTGTAGGTGAGGGGGAAGCTGCCAGTCATTGGTATGTTCTCCAGTGCTGTCTTTACGCTGGCAGTTATGGTTTGGGAGCTATAGTCATTGAGTTCGGCGAGGCGGGCTATAAAGAGGACTTCTTGATAGTTTTCGTCGTCTAGGGCTTTAGTTATGGCGTTGTCATAAACGATGGTGTTTTGGCGACAGAAGATTTGGTCATAGATAACGTTCCAAGGTGAATTTTCTTCTTGAATACCGCTTAGAACTGTGTTTATGGTCTCTGCTAAAGTTTCATAGGTAGCGGTGGTGGTTTGAGCAGACCCAACTGGCTGGAAGCTGGTAAGGGGTATGCTGACTAGAAGTATCAGAAGGACTGTTAGTACTGCTTGTTTTCTCATTTCTATCTGGAACTATGCGATTGAGTTGAATGCTAAAAACTTGTCGTTGTTCTATTGATTGAACGGTCCTGCAACTTTTTGGATTAGAGTTATTGGTGTAAGTTGTTTTGGGTCTAAGATGCACTGTATAACAGCAAGCTTTTTTATAGCCCGTTCCGTTTGGGTTAAAATTAGTGAATATTATGGTTGATTCAGTAGAGAAACGTGTTCAGCAGGCTCTAGAAGATATAAGACCTCAAATTCAAATGGACGGCGGCGACGTAGAGTTAGTTGCAGTCGAAGGATCAACTGTGAAGGTGCGCTTAGTCGGTCACTGTGCATGTTGTCCCATGTCACAGATAACACTTAAAAATGGAATCCAAGCGCACATCCAAGCAGTGGTTCCAGAAATCCAGAACGTAGAAGCCGTTTAGGGCCGCTACATATTTTTTTATTTTTTATAGCCCGATTTTTCAATACATTGTAGCTGTCGTAGTCAATTACTTGGTTTCTCACCACAAGCGGCTTTGTGTTCTCTATAGAAGGTTTGTATTGGTTTCTCTTTTATAGGAAACTCTGCCTGGGATCGTATTGGCGTTAATATCTGCTAAGAAACTTGCTGATTGTATGTGTGGTGATTGTAAAGTTGTCTTTCCGAAACCTAAAATAAGCCCCTGACAAAAATATAGCGTCTGAGGTTATAGTTGCGTGTCATCAATCATCGAGGACCTCATTGCTCGAAAAATCTTTAACAATCGTGGAGAAGAGACTATAGAGGTTGATGTTATCACCGCTGGCGGTTTTGGTCGTGCAGGTGCTCCTGCAGGTAAAAGCCGTGGTAAAACTGAAGTAGTTTACTATCCAACAGGTGGTGTGGAAGCGGCAATCAAAAAAGTCGATGAATTGATTGCCCCTGAACTTGCAGGGTTAAATGCTGATTTCCAAGAAGAAATTGATAACACACTCCACGAGATTGACGGTACTGAAGATTTCAAAAATATCGGTGGAAACACTGCTTTTGCTATCAGTCTTGCAAACGCAGAAGCTGCCGCGAACAGTCATGATCGGCTTCTGTTTGAGTTTCTAGGGGGTAATGTTGCAAACACTCTGCCCTATCCTTTGGGTAATTGTATAAGCGGTGGGCAACACGCACGAGGCAAAGTGCCCAGTATCCAAGAATATTTGGCTTTGCCCTATGGTGCAGAGAGTTTTGTGGAAGCTCAAACTGCTAATGCTCAAATTCATAAGCGCATTGGTGATGTTCTTAAAAAGAAATCAACTACCTTTAACGGCGGTAAAAGTGATGAGGGTGCATGGATAGCCAACATTACTACCGATGATGCATTTGAAGTCATGGCGCGGGCCTGTGAAGAAGTTGGTAATGAATTAGATTTTGAATGCCGATTTGGCATAGATGTTGCGGCTTCTTCATTTTGGAAATCTAAAGAAGAAAAATATGTCTATGAAAATGAGGGCATAAAGCGTGATACCGCAGAGCAACTTGAGTACTTGCTTAGCCTAGTTGAGAAGTATCATCTTGCGTATGTCGAAGATCCCTTCAGTGAGGATGATTTTGACAGCTTTGCAGAGCTCACTAATAAAGCGAAGAATTGCATGGTTTGCGGGGACGATTTGTTCACAACCAATACTGAAAGGTTAAATAATGGAATAAAGATTAACGCTGGAAATGCCATCATCATCAAAGTCAACCAGATAGGCACATTAACCGATGCAGCTGAAACAATCCAGGCTGCACAAAGCAACGGTTATGACGCCGTTATGTCTCACCGCAGCGGTGACACATGCGACTGGCACATTGCTCATTTGGCCGTAGCCTACCGATGCCCCGTCATAAAAACAGGCATAGTGGAAGGCACACGCATAGCCAAACTAAACGAGCTCATTCGCATCGAGCATTTCCTTGGCAGCCGCGCCCGAATGGCTGACTTAAACATACACTAAAGAGAAGATGAATAGAATGTCTGAAGACCAAGTTAAAGAAAACCTACCTGAAGAAACCATAGAGGAAACTGGCGAGGAACAAACAGAACCCTTTGAAACTGTTCCTCAAGAAGAAAGCATCGAACCCGCTGAGGATGTTTCCCACGAAGAAAGCATCGAACCAGATATCCCCGAATCCATCGATGAGGAAGAAGAAATTGAGGAAGACGATGATGAACCTCAGGAAACTCCACCCGAGGAAACTTTACTTCTGCCAAGAGACACCCTACTCTCAGCAGGTATTCACATTGGCACCCGAATGAAAACCCTAGATATGGAACCCTTCATCTACCGGGTTCGCCCAGACGGCTTATTCGTCTTAGACGTCAAAAAAACAGATGACCGCATCCGAACAATCGCCAAATTCCTCTCACGCTACGAACACGCCAAAGTCGCCGTAGCCGCAACACGCCTCTACGCACACGAACCAGTCAAAATGTTCTGCAAACTCACCGGAGCCACACCCATCATCGGTAGATTCATCCCCGGACAACTCAGCAACCCCCAATACCAAAACCGTATCGACCCCGAAGTCATCGTCGTATCTGACCCCCGCGCAGATGCACAAGCAGTCAAAGAAGCAAGCGACGTCGGCATACCCATCGTAGCATTATGTAGCACCGACAACGAATTCGCAGGCGTAGACCTAGTCATCCCAACCAACAACAAAGGCCGCCGCGCACTAGCAGTCATCTTCTGGCTACTAACACGCCAAGTCCTACGAGAAAGAGGCGAAATCGGCCCTGACAAAGACCCCTCGGTTAGCATCGAAGACTTCGAAGCTAAAGTCACACGTGACGACGAGGAGGACACCTAAAAGTTTGCCCAGCATTCGGCGTCCCATAGTTGCATCACAATTCTATGAAGGCAACGCCGAAGCGCTCCAAGCACAACTTACCTCCTGCTTTCTCCACAAACTTGGACCACAAAACCTCCCAACTATAAACAAAACAAACCACCCGCGAAAAATCGCGGGCTTAATTTGTCCACATGCCGGCTACATGTACAGCGGCCCCGTAGCCGCCTCAGCTTTTTATCAACTAGCCCAGGACGGCAAACCCGACACCATTATACTCCTAGGCCCTAACCATACCGGCTACGGCTCCGCCCTCTCCATAATGCGCCAAGGCCTCTGGCAAACACCCCTTGGCAACATAGAAATCGACACAACCACTGCCGATGCCCTGCTCAACAAAACCACCACCCTTGACATCGACGAACTCGCCCACCGCTTCGAACACTCCCTTGAAGTACAACTCCCTTTCCTCCAATTCCTCTACGGCAACACGTTTAAAATTGTACCCATATGCTTCCAAAGCCAAGACTACACAACAGCACTTGAAATCGGACACGCGCTCACTAAAACCATAGACACCACCAACACCCTTGTTATTGCCTCCTCTGACATGACCCACTACGAACCCGCAAAAACCGCAACCGCAAAAGACCAAGCCGCTCTAAAAAAAGTCACCGCTCTAGACGCCAAGGGCTTCTATGATATCATAGAAACCCAAAACATTACCGCCTGCGGATTTATGCCCATAACCAGTCTAATCACCTATGCTGCAGATATATGTGCAACTGCAGAACAACTCAGCTACCATAACAGCGGCGACATCACAGGTGACCCCTCAAACGTTGTTGGATATGCTGCCGTAAGCTTCAAAAAACAAAACTAATTACCTACCGTTTTACCCAACCCTTCGTACATGCACAACCAATCTACATCACACAGTTAGTCCTAACTTGATAGAAGTGTAATCGCTTAATACATAGCCTGACGGTGCTTCGTCGTTTCCTGCAGGTTATTTTTACGGTTCTCTCTTGTTGTTTTATGGGTGATATATGCTGTTTATTTTTTAGCTGTTTAGACGGTTATGTGGTGCCTGCCCAGAAGGGAATTTTTTTACGCATTAAATTCACGTATTCTTTGAGTATATCCTGTTCTTCTGAGGTTAGGTTCTCCAGTTGTGTTGTTAGCAGTGTTTGGGCATCTTTTTCAGAAACTTTGACATAGAGTATATCGCGCTCAAAGATGTGGCGTCCTGATATGGGTTTATCCATAGAGATTGCTACTTGTGCACCTTTTTTTGCTTCACCGATGGCTTTGCCTTTATCTTGGATTTGCTGAATTTCGCCAAGATCTGCGCCGTCTTCTGCTCGAATTAGTGAAACCTTGGGTTTTAGTCTCCCGCCTTGGATTTCAACACCTGCTACGAGAGGTTTAGCACGGCGGAATATGCAGTTGGGTAAAACCATGATTTTGCCGGGTTTGGTGAGAGCTTCAAATTCGGCTTCACTTTTGCTTTCACGTTTCTCTTTAACCCATTCTACATAGTTATCAATCAAGTTGTAGATAATGGGGTCGTTGAAGATTTTGATCCCGTTGGTTTCGGCTTCGATTTCTGCGTCTGGGAGCGTTTTTACGCCAAATGCTAAAATGGCGCCTACTAGGGGTTCTCGTTGTTTTACTACTGAGGCTTCTATGACGTCCCTTTTACTTATGTCGCCTATGTCGGCGCTTCGGACTTGTACGTTGTTGGCTTTGAGGATTTCTGCCATTGCCTCAAGTGAGCCCAAGGTGTCGGCTTTAACGATGACGCCGTCTGTTTCTGTGGTTATGCGGATTTTACCGATTTCTTCGGTTATGAGGCTGCAGTACTTCTCGGCTTCTTCACCCTCAGGTACTGCTAGTAAGGGTGCACCTGCTAAAGCGCCCTCTACGTCAGATGCAACGATTTTGACTCCTGCGCTGGCATAGACGGATTCAACACTTGTAAATTTGTCTCGTGGATCACGCATTTCATCTAATGGTTTGGGTACAAGTATGGTGCGGATACGTGTAGAGAGCGGGCCGTCTTTTCCGCCGACTACTATCATATCATCTTTGTGTAGGGTGCCATCGTAGATAATTGAGTTTAGGGTTAAACCTAAGCCGGGTTCTTCTTTTACTTCCAAAATGGCGCCCTTGGCGGGTCCATCAGTGGTTTGGAGGCGTTTTTTGAGGAATTGTTGGGTTAATCCAACCAGTACCATGATAAGTTCAGATAGGCCTTCGCCGGTTTTAGCGCTTGTAGGTACTAAGGCGATGTTTTGGGTGAAGTCGCGGATGTGGTCGAAGCGGTCGGTTTTAAATCCAAGCCGGCTAAAGTCGCCCATGACTTGGTAGAGGCGGTTGTTGAATTCTTCTTGGATGAAACTGGGTTGAGATGCATATGACTTTAGAAATGGTGTATTTTTCTGTGCTTTCCAGCCTGGGATGCGGTCAATTTGGTTAACTGCTACGATGAAGGGGGTTTTTCGAACTTTGAGGATTTCGATGCATTCAAAGGTTTGGGCCTCAAATCCTCGTATAGCGTTAACGACAAGTATGGCGATGTCAGCAACGCTTCCGCCTCTGCGGCGCAGATTTGTAAATGCTTCATGTCCCGGTGTATCTACTATGAGTAAACCTGGAATTTCAATTCCTGTTTTGAAACTGCCCATGTAGGGTCCGATGAGTTGCTTGAGTGTTTCCACAGGGAAAAAGCTGGCGCCTATATGCTGAGTCATGCCGCCTGCCTCACGGTACTGTACATTAGTTTTGCGCAGTTCATCAAGCAATGAAGTTTTGCCTGCATCTACATGTCCAAGAACACAAACTATCGGCTGGCGTATGGGCAAATCAGTTTCCTCCGGGTTTAAAGTTGATTGTATGCCTTTCGGCTTATAAATATCCTCATATACTTTTGTGTTTTAGCTCGCTTTTCAACCTTTGTTTACACGCAGGCTCCTTAACCGTTGAAGAAGGTGTGCGTCTAATGGTAACTTGAGTGGTGTACTGTTGTTGTTTGTAGAATCAGAAATGAAAAAAGAGAATAAGCCTTACTCAGCTGGCTTTATAAGAAGCAGAACGATGCCTGCTATCAGTAAAACAACGCTGAGGAATCCAAACAGCAAACCAAATCCGCCTATTGCACTTGTAGCTGTAAGGTAGAGTAGTACTGCGCCGATTATTATGAGGACTATTCCAAAGATCCTTTCATATAATGAAGCCCAGAATGGGTCGCCTTCTCCGCTCATGTCTTTTTGCTTCCTTGTCTATTCAGTTGTACGTTTCTCTGATATAAACAAGTGGGGTTATTTTAAATTATTCCATAAATACTTGTTCACCCCGTGGTTTTCTGTGGATTTATCGGTTGCTGCTAAACCGAGCTATAGCTTTTCTCGTTTTTTTCTCTTGTATCGCGGCGGATGATGTTTGATGTTCATATATTTTGCTTTTTTGTTTAAAGATGTTTTTATGGTTGGTTTGTAGGGAGGGTAAACTTGTTCTTTAGTTTGATAAGGTTTTTATGGATGTAGCGAGGAGATAGTGTTGCATCAATGGTTTGGGGCCTTCGGCTAGCTTGGTCTAGGCTTGTAGACTTGGGCTCTATAGACTCCGGTTCAAATCCGGGAGGCCTCACCATTTCATTTTACTCTGCGTGTTTGTTTTTTCTCATCTGTATATTTGAGAAAATCTTTATTGTTTTATTGTTCGCCTTTGATATGTGTGTTATATGCAAGTAGTTCAAACAACTCAACTGAAGCCAAATACATCTCGCGAAAAAATATGTAACGATCCGCTCTAAAACAATCAAAAAAGTGCTCAGAGAAGCCATTAAAAGCAAGGCGGAGGGTTGTGTTAACCCTAATGACCCAATTTTCACCCAACCCCAAGCGTAAGGCACACTGGAAAACAAGAAAACATTTCTGGAGAACACAAAAGATACCTCTACAGTTAACGTGTATAATTTTGGGTGGTTAGTAGGTACCTAGTAGTGTTGTGTAGTCCAATACGTATCCTACTATACCTGCTATATAGGACAGTATCCATAGAATTATCATCAGCTTTACTATCTTGTTGATTTTTGCTGAGTCAGTGGTTGCGTTGGGACGCCAAAGGGCGATAAACCAAACTCCGAGTGCGAGTGCTGGGAGTGAAAGTACGCCATGTGCAATAAATTCTGCGATTTTGAGCGGTGAGTTGACATAGGTTGACATTGAACTGCTGTCTGAGGGCGACCACATCGCGATAACTGAGGCAAAACTAATCAACGTGGCAATAATCACAGTAGCCATCAAAAGGCCATATATGAAATGTTTGCCGATTTTTCTAAATCCCAGGCTTACCAAAAGCAGGCTCAACCAGACACTTTGCATAATCATGTTGGTTTCTGTGGTACTCAAACCCATGTTCATCCAAATTGAGGGTACGACTATAGCGGAGAATACCACAACGCCCACAATTATGGCGGCCGAGATTATTCGTTTTGATAGCAGAGGGTAGCGTAAACTAAGTTTTGTTATTTTTTCTCGTTGCCAAATAATCAGAGCTGAAACTGAGGTCACAACCACAAAAACTAAACCTGAAATAACTAGCGCAAAAACTGATTGCTCCAAACCAAAAATCTGTCTGCCCCATAAGTTGGTGGCAGTGGCTTTGATGGTTGTTGTCAAGTTATCAAAGTACCATCCATCTGGGTTTGTATAGTTTTGAGCAACTTCAACTGATCCGATAAAGAAGCCTGTGGCTTTGTCCCATTCTTTGATCTGTCTTATTGAATCATTTCCGCACGTTATAGTCCGGGTTGCGCCCAGCACGGATTTTTGCTCTTCTCGCTGGATAGTTACGTTTTGGGGTTGTGAGTAGTCAAAGAACGTGTCGCCGGGGCTAAGATTGGCTGGGATGACTGTCCATCCGCCTGTATTTCCTTCCGTAAAGTTGAATTTCCAGACTGCGCTACCCCTTGTTTCGTTGGTGTATATGACGCTGACATTTATAGAAAACGCGGATCCATCAACCGATAAAACCTCCATTCGAGCCCATCGCACATCATGGGATGGCGGCACGTTGCCTGTTCCAGTGGTGGTGATGTCATATTCTATCCAGTCCCCTTCTTTAACACCCACTGATTGGTCTGTGTAGGCATTGGCTGTGAATAAAGCAAATAATGTAAGACAAAGTGTTAGGCTCGCAAACGCTAAGACTGTTGCTTTCTTCATCTTAATCAATAAACTGGGCTAAAGAAAGTTTAAAAACATTTTCGTCAAATAAATTAGAGTTTTAAAAGAGATTGTCCCATAGTAATTAGAAATTGTGTCGTATATTTTGATGGCGTATGGAACGGTTCCTCTGAAACGGTATGTTTATATTGAATCTCCGAGTTTAGTGACTACGCAATTTAGTGGAAAGATGGTAGAATATGTCTACTCATAGTAGTTTACGTAAAAGGAAACTTTCAGGCGGCAAAAAACGCGTTTACCGCACCAAGAAAAAGTACGAAGCCGGCGGATACCCAGCAGAAACAGTGCTCGGCACACCTAAACGCAAAACTAGTCGCACTTTGGGCGGAAACACAAAAATCAAAGTTCTAACTGACAAATACGCCTCAGTAACTGACCCCAAAACCGGAACAACAGAAAAATCTGAAATCGTCCGCGTAGTTCGCAACGGAGCCAACGTAGACTATAACCGGCGCGGTGTCATCACAAAAGGCGCAGAAATCGAAACAGCCCTTGGCTTGGCAAAAGTTACCAGCCGGCCCGGAAGCGACGGCGTCATAAACGCCCTACTCATAGGCAAAGAAAAAGCCTAAATTTTTAATTTTTATTTTTGTCTAACTTTATTTTCGTTTAGTAGGTTGCTCTGATGCCTGCTGATTTTTAATCTTTATCAAATGCTTGGAGAGTTTCTTAATTATAGCTTCCTTGTTTTCTTGTTTCTCCACAATAAGCATACCCATTTTTGCCCAGGGCATTTTGGGATAATGCGCTTCAAGGTTAATCTCGTTTTTAAGCCCCACCCTATCCGCGGCTTCTTTAATTTCCACTATTTTAGGCAAAAGAACAGCTTGATTTTTAGCAATACGGCGGCCTTCTTTTCGGCTCCGGTTTTGGTCAAAGTATATCGGCCAGATAATGACTTTATTGTTGAGTTTGCGCATTTCTCTCACCTATTTCTGGGCATAGTATACGATTAGTTTTTCGCCGGCTTCGTTGATTCTCACAAAGCCATAGCGTTCAAACTGTATGATGTCGTCTGGCTTTAACTTTTTGCATGCAAACTCTGCAAAACCCTCTATTACTGAAGCATCCTGCTGAATAACCTGTGCTGGATATTCTGCGCCCATAGGTATCCACTGAATAAGTTGCGCTTTGAGTTTGCGTATTTCCTCATAGGATTCGCTGACATATGACGCAGTTATGCTGTTGGCTGTTTTTGCGTTAATTTCAATATTGAAGAGCTCCATAAGCCGTATCGTCTGATTTGTTTGCATCGCTTCAGCATCCTTTTTACTTATCCAAAACCTCGCCGTTGCGTTGTCACCTTCGGGTTTTATGGCGTATTCTCGCACACCCCGTTCAGGATGTTCTGGATGTAGTGGCAACTTTGCATCAAATGCTTTGGGTAGTCCAACAACTTTGAGTTCAACTGGGTCTGCAACAAAGAAGTAACGGTTGCTTGTAGAATCAAGAATTTTCCGATTATGCGCATAGAGCGTCTCCCAGCTCAAGGTGACATCGTTGGGTTTAACACCCACCTCAATAATCATTTTCTTGATCGCTTCAGGTTGAATACCTCGTTTTTTGAGTGCTGCAAAAGTGCCCAACCGTGGGTCATCAAAATCTGCATAATCACCCTCATTTATACCTGCAACAATCTTGGATTTTGATAAAGCGGCACCTGTAATTTTTAATCGCCCATAATGGATTGCTTGGGGGTACTCCCAGCCCAGATGCTGATACATGTATTTTTGACGAACCATGTTGGTGTAGTGTTCTTTACCCCGGATAATATGGGTCATGCCCATAAGATGATCATCAATACCCGCAGCAAGATTGTAGAGCGGCCAGAGATGATATTTGCTTCCCACACGGGGATGCGGATACTTTTTGGTGTCTATAATGCGCAGGGCCGGCCAATCACGGATTGCAGGATTGGGATGATCCAGCTCGGTTTTGACGCGGACCACTGCTTCGCCTTCCTGATAGGTGCCAGCGAGCATTTTTTGCCATCTCTGCAACTGATCACTGGGTGGCACATCGCGGCATGGACAGGCTTCTTTGCCTACGGTTTTCTCCCTAAACGCCTCAGGTGTGCATTCGCAAACATAGGCGTTGCCATCGCTGACCATTTTTCCAACAATATCATAATAAATCTCAAGGCGATCGCTTTGGATGTATTCTTCGTCCCAACTGCATCCCAGCCATTTTAGGTCTTGTCGGATGCTTTGATAGAATTCAAGTTGAGGCTTTTTGGTTTTAGGATCGGTGTCTTCAAAACGCAGAATAAACTTACCCTTGTATAGGCGTGCATACTCATGGCTCAACACTATCGCTCTGGCTGAACCCAAGTGAAGTACACAATCCGGATTAGGCGAAAAACGAGTCGTTATAACGCTATATTTGTCTGCATCTGGCAGAGGCGTTAACTTTTTCTCTTCAACTTCAGGTTTTTTCTGTGTCTCCGGCCAGTTCTTCTCCACAATTGCTTTCTGCTCAGAAAGCGCTAAACTGTTAACTTCGGCTACAACAGTATTAATGACTCCTGAGAGCTCCTTGATTTGGCTACGGTATTGAGCCTTTTCACCTAAAACTTTGCCGACTAATGCGCCTGCCTGAGCTTTTCCATCATGTCCCACCGCGTTTAGCAATGCGGCTCTACGAATAAATTCCCGTAATTCCGTATCATTTTCAAGTGCCAAATTCAGTACGCCCGTCTTTACTTATTGCGCCTAATCAAGAATTCAGCGAATGCTTTTAATTTTTCCTTAGCCTGGGGCGTTGGAAGTAGTCTGTCTACCTCACTCCAGCTCTCTATTAACATCTGCTCTGCGAGGGTTTTGACATGCTCAAAGGCACCATATTTTTTGATGATAGCAATGGCTTCGTTGCGCAGATTCTGATCAGTTGTGTGCATACCCAAAATTTCTAGGAGTCGCACTTTGTCGTCTGCATTTGCTTTTTGGAGTGCACATATAACCAGCAGGGAACGTTTGCCCTCTGTGATATCTCCCCCAATACAGCCCTTACTCTTAGCAAACTCTTCGCCAGTCAAATCCAAGATGTCATCTTGCATCTGGAAGGCAATTCCAATACATTCAGCTAAACAACCCAGTTTTTCAGTAAGTTCTTTGTTTGCTCCTGATAGAACAGCTGCCATCTTGGCTGCCATTCGCGCTAGTGTGCCTGTTTTGTAAGCGCACATCTGTAGATAATCCTGCTCACTCAAGATGTCAGCATTTGCTATGCCCCGATGCCATGCGATATCCATAGCTTGTCCCATGCTAAGGTTAATCATCTCTTGCACATACACCTCATACACATCACGTTGCATCTCAGCTGAAAAGGTTTCTCTATGTAGCATCAACGATAAAAGCGGCAAATAATACACCGCGTTTCCCGCGTTGACCGCTATATCAACACCAAAAGTTTTGTGCAAGCATGGCTTTCCCCTTCGCACATCTGAGGAATCCTCTATATCATCGATAACCAAGGTGCCGTTGTGGATAACTTCGGGAATGATTGCAAACTCTAAACAATCTGCCTTATTGTCCAAAGCTTCACAAATAAGCAGAAACAAAGCGGGGCGCCACCGTTTTCCTCCTCGGTCAAGTATGTCCCAAACGGGATCAGAAATGGCTTTGTTTAGGGGTTCAAGGTTGTAACTGTATCGGGGCGGGTTAACCCTGAAAAGCGCGGCGTCTTTGCTGATTTTTCTTGGTATGTATTTTTCGATGGCTTTATCGATTTGGGGTGCGGTTTGTTCGAGAAATTTTTCAATGTCCAATGTGGTCTGCTCCTTGTTTAGCGTATTTCTGTAGGCTTAAGCCGCGAGCGGTAAGCCACTGTGCGGTTTTACCCATAATCACAACCGGTTTTTTGGATAAATCTGTAACTGTTTGAGCCCCCGTTAGGAACATGACACTGCGTAACTCTTCAATTAGACCTTGAAGTTTTTGCTCGGTTTCTTTGGTGCCCTCTATGGCGGTTTGGAGAATCGGTTGAACGATACTGCTCAAACTGGCGCCTACTGCGAGGGCTTTAGCTATGTCAGTGCCGCTTCGTATTCCGCCTGCGGCAATCAGGGGTATCTTAACGCTTTGTGCGGTCTCGATTAAACTTATTGCAGTGGGTATGCCCCAGTCCCAGAGGGTATTGCCCAAATAATGCTGAACACCGCAATTGGGGTTTGCACGGTAGTATTCAACAGCGGCAAAGCTGGTTCCGCCCGCCCCCCCAACATCGATGGCTTTAACACCGGCGTATTCGAGAACTTTGGCGTCTTCTGCACAAATGCCTGCACCTGTCTCTTTAACGATAACAGGCTGATCAATTGCACCGGCAATTTCTGCAATCTTTGCAACCATACCCTTAAAGTTAGTTTGTCCCTCGGGCTGAATAATTTCTTGGAGCGCGTTTAAGTGAATCGCAACGGCATCCGCATCAATCATCTCGATAGTTTTTCTAACTTCTCGTATACCATATCCATGGACAAGTTGCACTCCGCCAATGTTGGCAATTAAAAATGCATGCGGTGCTTTATCACGGGCAACACGGTAAGTTTTTTCAAGGCTCTTGCTCTCAACAGCTGCCCGTTGACTTCCCAATCCCATGCCCAATCCAAGATTTTCAACGGCTTCAGCTATAGAGCTGTTAATTTTTGTTGCTTCTTCTGTTCCGCCTGTCATGGCACCCACAATTAGCGGGGCGTTAAACTTTTTACCTAAAAAGGTAGTTTGAAGATCAATTTGGGCTTTGTCAATTTCGGGTAAAGCGCGATGGATAAACTGCAAATCTTCAAAGCCGGTTGTTGCTTTTTTAGCTTGCGCTTTCTCATCAAGACATATACGAATATGATCGACTTTACGCTTACCCGTTTCTTCTGCCATTTTACGCCTACTCTATTTCAGTGCCCAAAACACTCTGGTCTGTTAAGGCTCTATAGATAGATAACCTTTTTGTCGCCCCAGTGACGGTTATGTGAATTCCCGCTTCAACTGCTGGAATAAGCTCCGCAATCTTACCTGCCATACCACCAGTAACATCTGTACCTTGAGCCTTACCTAGCTTAGGCTGAAGCTCTTTAAGTTCTTTCAAGTTGAGTGCTTTATAGGGCTTAGCATCAGGATTAGTTTTTGGATCACTATCAAAAAGACCATCCGTATCTACCCCAATAACAATTTTTTTAGCCTTGTATTTGAGTGCCAAATAAGCCACCAACTGATCACCACTTAAAATAGTGAAACCCATCTTGTCATCAAAGACGACATCCCCATAGAGCACCGGGGTATAGATTATTTTTGACATGGCTCTAAATACAGTATCATCAAAGGCCTTAACTTTGCCGTTCTCTGTAATAAAACACGATGAAGGCGCAATACTTAGTGCAGGGATTTCATGCCAAATTAACGAATCCATAACCAACCCATTGAGCACTGTCATCATGTGATGGGTTTCTGCAAAACCAAACCGTTGGGTAGGATCTTCTTTGTAGCCGTCTTTGATGGCGTACTTGGCTGCTGCTGGGTGACCAAAGCTTCCGCCCCCATGAACCACAATAAGATTGTCAAGGTCTGCACGCTTAATTTCCTCTGCAAGCTGATTTATGATTTCTGTTCTAGGGGTTGCCTCAGCTGTTTTGTCAGTGATGGCTGAACCACCGAGTTTAAGTATGATTGGGTTTGCGTCGTTCATCGCACATCGTACCTGATTATCTGTATCTATGTTCTGCTAATTTAACGTTACAGTCGCTCGCTTTTATTACAGGGCAATCTTAGACGCCAACGGATTAAAAATCAATCAACAAACAAAAAAAGAAGATAACTCACAGTAAATTCACCTGATGATGGCACAAATGTTTTGTCGACAAATCCTATAAAGCAAAGTACAAGCCTACAAAACAACTAAGCCAATCTGCCAGTCACATCTGAACAAGGGGATGTAGCCTGCATAATCTATTGATTCGTGGAAAATGTTGTTTCTATCGCCTGCATTTTGAATCAATGTTTTGTTGTAGATGATGGCTTTTGTCTCCAAGTTTGCGATTTTCTTTAAGACATCAATATTTTTATTTGCAGTAGCTAAACCACGGTTTAATGCGTCTATTTGAGCTCTTAGATCGTTAATTTGTGCCGTCTGATTCTTATACTGATTTTGATTCTGCATCAAAATAGCTATCATTTGTTAATTGGCTAATTGTGTATCAGCAGCTGTGTTTACGCTACCTTACGTCGCTTCCATGCGTTCCAACGCTTTTACAGTTTTCAATTACCACTGCAATCCAACCCTACTTTGCACTGTTGTTTTTTGTTGTTCCAAGTCCCTGATCTGTTCCATTGCTTGCTGTTCAGAAATTTTAGGTGATGATGGCTGTGTCGTTTTCTACGGTTACTTTGTCGCCTGTTTTAAACTTTGTAATATCTATTTTATCTATGCAGGGGATTTCGCTTATGATTGCTCCGACGGCGATGATAGTTTCGGTTTCTTTATTTATCAGAGCGGATGGTGCTGTACCGTTTTTTTTCATGCGGTAGAGTGTGTAGCTGCCAACAGTGCTACCTTTGCCCTGAGGAAATACGAGAATTTTATCTTTGAGGCTTTGGCCTTGGAGTTCATGGCCTTTTTCAAGTACTATACCTGTGTTGGGGTCAACGCCGCCATAGAAGCTAATTGGCATTGAAGTGACAAGTGCTTGACCTTGGATTTTGCCTTTGTAGATTATTCTGCCTTTTAATTCCATTTTCCACTCACCGCTGCATTAATACATTCTTTCATACTGCCCATCTTGGTTTTCATTAGATTCTGTCGTGAATAGAAACAACCCTTCGCTGATGTTGTTGCCAAGGCTTTAAATCTGCCTTTGAGAGGTGCGACTGCCATACAGGTGTCGCATGCAAATTTGCCGCCTGCGGCCTCTATAGTTGCTGTGTAGCCGCGTTTATCCGATAGTTGTTTTACCGTTCGCGAGGTTGCAACCCAGAGTTCAGTGCCCTCTTTTACTTTTTTATCTTTGAGTAATTCTGCAATTTCTTGGATTTCTTTTATACTGCAATGCGGACAACCAACACAAACAAAGTCAATGTCTGAAACATCATCGTTGATGTTGTCATAGGCGTTTTTGATGTCTGTATGTTCGATGGTTACGGTTTGATCTGGCTGTTTTTGGAGTTCTGCACCCGGAGTTATGCCCTTTATGTAGAAAAGCGGTTTAGTTCCATAAGTTACGCTGGAAGCGCAGAAGCTTTTAAGTTCATCTAGTTGGGCGTTTTTGATGTTTGTGATGTAGGGGATTTTGTTTTCAGCTTTTTTACCTATTGCATAGCCCAGAGCGCCCCAGTCCGAGAGTTTGTCCAACTCGGCGTTTACCTTGACATGGATATCTGCTATTCGGTTCTCCTCTAAATGTAGGCCATAGCAAGGGGTTTTGCCCACAAATGCGGTTGCCAAAGCCGATGGGCCACCTTCCCGGTTGGTTTTGGCACCTAAAACCGAGTTAGCAAACGTGACAGCGCTACTCTCTGACCATGCAAGGTGTTCGCCATAGATGGGAAGGTTACCAATTAAGTAGGGGGTGCAGGTACAGCTTACCAGAATACCCATTCGCTGGAAGGCATCGATGACTAAGTTTTGTTTTTCTGCAAAATCAGGCTCAATGCCTAATTGTTGCCAGTTCTCCAAGTCCATACCAGCAGGGTTGAGGGTAGTTAGCACTTTGACTCTACCATCCTCTGCTAATGAATTGAGAAACTCTAGTCCAGCATCGCCCAAGTTGTGGTAGGATACGCCTGCTACTTGTACACTTCCCACATCGATGAGATTTTTGGCGCCAAAAATCTCGCCTAGGGCAACCAAGATCTCCATGCTTTTGCGGACGGCATATCCTTCTTTGCCATCAAGCATTGATTGTTCTTGTTTAGTTAATTCCATCTACTAATCCCTCAGAGGTATTTGTTTAGATCCACTTTGATGTACTCTACTTTACTAAAGCCTTTACCTGTTGAGACCAGAGGTGCTGTGGCATCTAGACCTGCTTTGGCGGTTGTTGCCTTTTTGCCCTCTGACAGATCTCCCGATGGATCAAGTGATGAGCCAGGTTGATTGTTGAGGATGATTGTGTTTTTGTCGGCTTGGAAGCGGGTAGCGATTGCCCATTCCACATCATGAGAGTTGTAGATGTCTATATCTTCATCGACAACGATGCAGTGTTTTAATGAGCCATGCCCTTTAAAGGCGGATTCTATGGCGTTTTGTCCGTCTTGGGGGGTTTGTTTTTTGATTTGAACAATGGCGTGGAGCCAGCTGCATCCTCCGGGGGTGATGTAGACGTCTTTGACTTGGCAGATTTTTCCTACTTCTTTGTAGATGGTGGGTTCTTTGGGCATGCCCATGAGGAATTTGTGTTCATTTCTGCCTGCTAGGATGGTTTGATAGATGGGGTTTGCGCGGTGGGTTATGCATTTAATTTCGATGATGGGTTGCTGGCGGGTGCAATCCACAATACCTGTTAGATCCAAAAACGGTCCCTCGGTGGTTTTCTCTTTGGTGATTCTGCCTTCCAACACATATTCGGCGTCTGCTGGTACTTCCAAATCAACCGTTTTACATTTCACCAAGTCCGTTTTTTCTAATACGTTTGCCATGCCTAGCTCATCAGTGCCCATTGATAGTGAAGTTGCGGCCGAGAGCAAAACAGACATAGAGTTACCAATGCATATTGCCACATCTAGCTCTCCGCCGGCTTTTGTTAGTGCAGTATCGGTGCCCCGATTCTCAACAATACGCACCACTAGATGATTTTTGTCTTTAAGCATGAGCCGATGGAAACACATGTTTCGGACACCGGTTTGGAGATCTTTGATGATCGATACCGCTGAGGCGATGTATCTGCCTCCATCTTTGTCAGTGTAGCGCATGATAGGTAGCTTGGTTAGATCTACATCGGATTCGATAACTTCTTGACAGGGGGCATTTGTAACCAATTTAGGCGCAACAGGATGCTCGATGGCTTCTAATAGTTTGGGCAAGAGCTGCTCTTTGGTGATGCCCATGTTGCGGCAAATCAATTCTTTAGAGGAAACCAACCCCGCCACCACCGGCACCGTAGATTCTTTAATGTTCTCAAAAAAAACTGGCCGCTCGCCTAATGCCTCGATAATACCTGCTATCTCATACTCAACAGAGACAGGTTTTGTGATTGTAGTTAATTCGCCTGTTCTTTTTAATTCCTCAATAAAGCTTCTTAGACCCATTTGCTTCGCCTCAGTCCATTTAGCTATCACATCTTAAAAAGCAATCGCCAAATTCCCTTCCTTTTCTTGACTACAAACCAAAAAATGAAAATATAAAAATAAGATAACTTTGGCGAACTAGGTTTGAACGCCAATCTTTGTTGCCAAAAACTCGTAACCTGCGGTTTTAAACGCTGAGGCAACTTTACCTTGAACTTCTTTACCCGGAGTCAAGGCAACCATACAGCCTCCCCCTCCGCCACCGGTAAGTTTTGCACCAAATGCACCTTGTTTGCGTGCCATATCAACAAGAAGATCTAGTTCTTTACATGAGACGCCTATTTCTTGGAGAATCTGGTGATTTGCGTTCATGAGTTCTCCAACTTTCCTAAGATCACCCGCTTCTAGCGCTTTACGTCCCGCAACTGCTAAATTCTCAGCCTGTTTAAAGAGAGGATCATATTTTTTCGGATCTTTCTTTCTGCGTTCAGCAACACCTTCTACCATGAGTTTAGTGTTAGCGGTTTTACCCGTGCTTCCGATTACGATCTCAACAGGGCGGGTCATGTAAATTTTCTCGACGAGGTCTTGACCCTCGGTAGGATTTTTTTTAAACCACATCAAGCCGCCATAGGTGGCTGCGGTGTTATCGATGCCACTGGGGTTGCCTGCGTAGGCTTTTTCACCCTCGTAGGCGATGGTGTTAATTTTATCGTTAGATAAGTTTAGTCCTAACTCTTCGTTTATGGCGCGTGCGATAGCAACGCTAGAAGCTGCTGAAGCTCCCAAGCCGCTAAAACCTGGTAGTGACCCGCCAATCCAGATGTCAAGGGGCAGATTAGGTTCTAGTTGCATAGCTTTTAGCATACGTTCGATGGATTCGATTTGCTGGAGCCGCTTCTCTTCACCATAACCTTTGGAGGTTTTACGTTCATCACGGATGTTTAGTTTAGCTGATTTTTTAACTTCGGCATCGGTAGATGAATCGATAGCTGAAACAATGCCGGGAACACCATGAACCACAAAGTGTTCACCGAACAAAATAACTTTTCCATAACCTGACCCTTTACCCATGTAAATTCAACCTTGAAGCTAAAGTGTGCTCTTGGCAATAAAAACCTTGTTTACGCTAGTAACTGGGCGTTATTAGGATATGAGTAGCAAAAGTGCTACAATGGGTATCCATTCGCCGTCAACAATAACTTCGGCGTAGAACCGTTTGTCAGAATTTTTGGTGAAATACCAGATAAGCACATAACTGTAGATCATCCCAAAAACGGTTACCGGTAAATATTTTATGAATAAGCCATAAACAAAACAGATGCTGAACCAGATCAGCAACATGCTGTTAACTATGAATAGAAAATAAGCTGTTCTTTCTTTGCCAAGGAATTGCGGTATTGTTTTTGTGTTTGCCGCTTTATCGCCCGGTATATCTATAATGTCAAATATTGTGACATTTATAAACATCTGAATGAAGATGTATCCAAAGGCCAGCGCTACTTTTACTGGTTCTACTGTACCTATGAGTGATGGTAGAACAGCGCATATAAATGCCCAGCTGAACGTAACTGATATGCTCTTTACGCCTGTTATTTCTTTGAGTCTGGGTAGCGTTTTGGAAATTTTTACACTGTAAACAAACCCTATGAGTAGTGGAATTAAAGTTACCAGAAAGAAAAGAGGGCCCTCTATGATGCCTGTTATGAGTGTGATGATGTAGCAAATAGTTGCAGGGATGATAAAGTATGCTTGGAATTTTGTAGTTTGGTCGGGTTTGTTAATGTTATCTTCAGTTTGGTCGGTTACTTTGTTTAGACCATATACTGCAATGGTTGTCAAAAATGTTTGTAGCAGAATTATCGGGGGCACTTTAATTTCGTAGAAGCTGGCGCTGAAGTAAACTATTAGTGCACTATTTATTGCCAGAAACAGGGAGGATGTAACAAAAAAATGTGTTACTTTTCTGATATTAACTGTCAAGTTTTTGCTGTAGTTGTCCCATTTTTGTGCTCTCGGCGAGTACTTTTTTGAACAACTGGTTCCCCCACTCAAGACCTTCCTCTCCATGCCCTATTAAATCTGTGGTATAATCGTATTCTCCTGATGTGGCGTTGAACAATCCGAATGACCAAGTTTTTTCGGTTACAGTTAAAGCAACTCTTATATTATTATTTAAATATATCTGAAGACTTCCGTCATCAATGTATTTGGATGTATATTCGCCTTGTTGATCTCTTTTTTTAATCTCTTCTAAAACTTCGGTATTTACGATTAAGATGACGTTACCTCCCTGACTAAGAACTCCTAAAATTACATTCATAAAATCTAAGTGAAATATTGGCGAGACCCCTGCAATAACTCTTGAGGAAAGTAACATTTCTATAAAGGTTTCATGGACTTTTTGAAGTGCAGTACTTGTGGATTTAACTAACTCAGAATTGCCTAGATCTCCAATTTTCATCATTAAGGTTGGCGGTATACCGTCGACATCATGAGTTAACCAGAACTCTTTGTATTTTTTAAGAACCTCAAAGGACTGATAACTTCCTCTGCAGATTTGTGTTTCGAGAATTCCAAGCGTAGTTAGCTGATATACGCCGCCGGATTTTGTGGTCAGCTCAAGTTGCTCAAGTTCTTTTAAAACATGCAGAATTGTGGTTTCTCGTGTTTTAGTTTCCTTCCCCAAATCTGCTAGTTTCTTTTTACCCTCCAGAAGACTCAGGAGTATACTTAATTTTAAATCCGATCTTAGCGGCGTTAGATAGCTCAAGATTCAGCCCATTAGAAGGTTATTGTTTATGTATTTAAGGCTTTAAACCGCTGACTAATAATAATTCTGTATATCGGCCCTTTTTTTTGCTTAACTCGAGCAATATTGCCTGACTGTAGCAAAATATATATGCAATGGCAGTATTTACAAATAACAGCAAAAAAATTCGGCTACAAGCATAGAACACTACAATACCCCAACCCAACGGGATATTTTAAACCCCAAACTACCCTAACGCACGGCATTCCCTCAAAAAACAACACAGATCAAACGTACCTCCCGCAATTGAGAAGGTGGATAAAAAATGTGTGCAAATATTGTATCACCCATAGCTACCTCAAAACAAAAAAATCCGACCGCCTTAATTGTCGACGATGACAAGACCATTCTCCGAACGTTTAGCCTAATCCTCAAAAGAAAAGGCTATGCAACCGACACAGCCGAAACAGGCAAAGAAGCCCTAAATAAAATCAACTTCAACAATTATGACGTCGCATTAATCGACATGCGTCTCCCCGACATACAGGGCACCGATTTAATAACACAACTGCCCCAAAAATCCACCAAAATGGTCAAAATCATACTCACCGGCCTAATGCCTATAGACTCAAACCACCAAGACCCCCAAGTAGATGCCTACCTGCTCAAACCCATAAAACCCGACGATCTGCTCATCATCATAGAAACAAATCTCCAAAAACACCGATTAAAAAACACAGCATTTACATCACCACAACCCTAATACCCTGAAATCCAGCGTCAAAATCTCTGCTTGAAATTATTTTTAAACCCCATTTTCCAATGCAATTCTGCACTATCACCCTACAAAAAACAAAAACTCAAACATTCCTGTAACATATAGGTCTCTATTTTTGCTGTTAATTGGTGCAGTTTAGCTGTTGGATACTTGATGTGCTCTCAAATTGTGTTATGCTTATATTTGTCGTTTGCAGTAGTTGTTTTTAAGGAGAATAAAAATATGCCCGCCATTGAAGTCGGCAGAATATGCATAAAACAAGCTGGACGTGAATGCTGTACCCGATGCGTCATCGTAGACGTCATGGATAAAAGCTTCGTCTTAGTTACCGGACCCAAAAAACTCACTGGCGTCAAACGCAGACGCGTCAACATAAGCCACATCATGCCCATAGAAGAAAAAATCGATATCACACGGGGCGCATCTGATGACGAAGTATTCCAGGCAATAGAAGCCCAAGGCAAACTTGATGTCATGAAGGATTAAACCTGTGTTTTAACCTTTAATTACCTCATACTTCTTTTTCTTACATTTGTATAGGAGCAAAATAACAGAATGCCTAAAACGACTCCGCCATGGGAAATCAAACGTGAGCTTTTAACTAAAGCCGAAGACCACACTGATCCCAAATACGGTTACAAACCCAGCGAACGCCCACCAGAACAGTACATAAAATACGGCACCATAAACCTCGACAAACCCGCAGGACCAACAAGCCACGAAGTTGCGGCATGGGTAAAAAAAATCCTAAAACTCCAAACAATTGGACATGGCGGCACACTTGACCCCAAAGTCACCGGCGTCTTACCAGTCACCCTCGAGGAAGCTACCAAGATGGTACAGGCATTACTCTACAGCGGCAAAGAATACGTTTGCGTTCTCAAACTCCACGATGATGTGGACGAACCTCAGATTAAACAGGTCCTAAGTCTCTTTGAGGATGAAATTTATCAACGCCCTCCATTGCGCAGCTCAGTAAAACGTCAACTACGAACAAGACGCATCTACTACATTGACTACCTAGAACACAACGGTCGACATGTACTCTTTAAAGTCGGCTGTGAAGGCGGAACCTACATCCGCAAACTCTGCTATGACATCGGCGAAATCCTAGGCGTAGGCGGACATATGCAAGAACTCCGACGCTCCCGCGCAGGACCATTTCAAGAAACCAGCCCCAAATGCGTCACTCTCCATGATGTAGCCTACTGGTTTGGTGAATACGAACGCACCAAAGACCCTGCAAATCTTCACAAATTCATCGAACCCATGGAAACCGCACTTATGCAACTACCCCAAATCATAGTCCGTGACTCAGCCGTTGACGCCCTCTGCCATGGCGCCAGTTTGACCGCACCAGGCGTTCTACAGGTATCAACCGGCATCGAAAAAGGCAACGTAATCGCCATATATACCCTCAAAGGTGAAGCCATAGCACTTGGACGCGCAGAGGTTTCCACACAGGACATAGTGGATATGCGACATGGGACAGTGGCGACTTTGGCACGAGTGCTGATGCCGCGCAATGTTTACCCTAAGGTTTGGAAAACCGGGACTGGCGGCGATGAGCAGGAAAAATAACTCCCAAGAACACTATTTTTCTTCAGCGCCTAAGAGCAACGAATGCTTTGGTATAATTCGCGCTTCCCTTCGAGGCCGTAACTTTGAATTCATGACCTCCGCAAGCGTTTTTTCCAAAAAAAAAGTCGACCTAGGTACTCATGTACTTATCGACGCCATGGTTTTACCCTCAAAAGGCTCTGTGCTAGACATCGGTTGCGGATACGGTGTTGTAGGTATAGTCACAGCCGCATCTAGTCCTAAGCTACAGGTGGTTATGACAGATGTAAATATGCGCGCGGTACGGTTAGCAAGGAAAAACCTAGAAACTAATCATATCAATAATGCAGAAGTGCGCCATGGAGACCTCTATGAACCCGTCTTGGGCCTAACTTTTGATTGCGTACTTTCTAATCCACCCGTTAGCGCAGGTATGGACATCGTGAAAGCCCTCATAGAGGGCGCACCAAAAGTGATGGTGCCTGGTAGCAGTTTCCAGATGGTTATCCGAAGTAAAATCGGCGCAAAAATTCTCCCCGAAACTTTCTGTACCACATTTGGAAACTGTGAGGTATTAGCACGAGAAAGCGGATATCGCGTTCTTATAGGTAAACTTTCTGTATAGCTACAAATTAACTCGTTTATACCTCTGCTTGCAGAGTGCAGTAGTGACTTAGTTGCTGTTTAAGTTGTTGTAAGCTAAGCTGAAAAACCGTAATTTCACATGACTCTTCTCAGCCTTTGACCTATATCGGTCGCTTGAACTACCTGAACTACCGCAAAATACAAATGCCCAGTTGCCGCTTATAGTGAAACAAAACTATCATTGAGGTAGTATAGGTGAAACTGAATAAGACTGACGAAAAAGTCGTTGCAACACTACAAGCAGAAGGGAAAGAATTAACTCTCCAAGAACTTGTTGACAAAAGCGGAGAGCCTTCAAAAAAAGTTTTCCGTAGTCTGCGAAAACTCTTTGAACACGAAATCGTCTCAACCCAAGCCCGCAAATACAAACTTATGGTGCCCGACACCAAAGCAATCAAGGCAAAGCTTGCATCAAAGGGCGAAGAAGAACCAGAAACTTCAGATTAAAATATGTTTAGGCGTTCGAGCGGGTCTGCTGTGTTGCCTCATTAGATGTCATCATCTGACCAGTTTGAGCTGGCTGTCCGTATGTGGTTGATTTCGGGCTCTTTTTGCTCCTCTACGGGCGGACTTGGTTTTTTGTGTTATCCGTAAATTCCCTTAAGGACTTGCTTAGCCGATTATTGTGCTAATCTAATTGTGGTTTAATTTCGACATTGATCAACTAAACCTTGAAGAAGCGGCGGCTCTGACAAGTTTGTCTGTTTGGGAGAGTCTGTTTCTAAAAGCACGATTGATTTTTAGGTTCAAATTAAAAGGGCTGTAGTGGAAAAGGAATAACAAAATAAAACCATTTTGACTGTAAACACACCTATTTGACTGACCCTGCGCGTTCCCTCGGAGCTATGCATCGATATGTTGCGTACAATTTATGAAATATTTTCTCTAATTATCGCGAATACTTGTTGATCACCATTTGGAGAAAAAATAAGATGATAAAAAAATTAGATAATTTTGACTGCGAAACTATATGTAGCTGGCCATGGTGTAGTTCCGCGGCTATGATTATATATAGAGACAAGGCCTGAAAATGTGTCTGGTAATGGCAGTAGATCACTGTATACCTCGATGGAAAACCAAACATATGGTGACGGTTCATCAATTTCTAGAATTGTGGTTATTCCATGTGTTTTTACAAAAGTTGCAAACTCTTCTTTACTTTCAAAAATCACAGAACCCTTAATAATTAGCTGGTGGCGTGCCGGTTCGATTGTTAATCCCTGGTCTTTAAAGTAGTTGATGGTTTCTTGTAGTTCTTGCTGGGTTAGATTGGGATAATCTATGGTGAAGCTGGTGGTTTTGTGATCTATGATGTTTTCTTCAGCATCAAAAGCGTAAACGGTCAGGTTATACACTCCTATGTAGAGGTTGTCGATCATTTTTGTATTTTCGGTGTAAGTAGTGTTTTTAACGTAAGAAGTGCTTTCGCCTATCTTCCTATGTTGTAGATGACTTTTGTTGTTGCATTTTTTGTTGCTATATTGAGCGGGACATTGTATGTTTGGTATGTTGTGTTTTCTTGAGGAGAGAGAATTTGAATTGTGGGTTGTTCAGTAGTATTTTCTGTAGTATTCTCTATCGTTGTATCTTGTGTACCAAAGCCAATAATAATGCCATATCCAACTAAAATTAAACTCAACATGGCACTAACTGCAATCAGCCCAATTACGATTTTTGAAGGTTTCATTTTTTCTCACATTATATGATTTAAATCGTTATTAGTGTGAATAAATTGAAATATTCATCATACGATATTAAATTTACTCTGTAACTTTTTTGATGTTGTGCCGCAAGTATTATTCAATCTGTCAAGTATCTCTTCGAGTAAGGCCTGTCCGAACCAATGTTGCCTGCATTATGTGTGATGGGCGAGCTGTGGTGGTGATCGCTTCAAAAAGGGTTAAACTACAATGTCGGCTATGGTGTCGAGCAAAATATCGCGTTTAATTAGGTTTAGAAATTGTTGGGTGATTTCTCAGCTTGGCGTTGTTTTATGTTGTGTTGGTGTCTTGCGAGGTGTTGTTTGTAGTCGTAGATTGGTTTCTCTGTGGGTGTTTGGTTTTTTTTGTTTGAACACTTGAAATGGGGCGGGTTTGTATTTAAAAGGATGGAGCCTCGAGCGGGCCTTGCTCCCGCGGCCTGCTGCTTACAAGGCAGCCGCTCTACTGGGCTGAGCTATCGAGGCATCCAAATGCCCAGATTATACAGACACATAAAACTTTACCCAAATAAAGTTACTGCTTTATTTCATGGTCCTGGCACGAAAGTAGTGTGCGTAAATTCTAGCGGTCGGGGTTTTGTGCTGTTTATGGTTGTTTGTGTGCTGGTTGTTTTGATGTGTGCTTTTTTGTTTGTTTTTGTATCTGGTTAACAAGGCAATGTTTTTGTGGTTGGTGTATTTTTTGATGGTGAAAGTTGGTGCTGATGCCTTCTTAGGGTTATTTTGGTGGTGTTTGTGCAGGCGGATGTGTATCTGGGGTGGAAACTTGGGTGTTGTGGGTTTGTGCAGTGAGTTGTCTATTTTTTTTGTGTGTTGTGTTGGTGTATCTGTGTTTTTTAGATGTGTGGCGGCGGGTTAGTATGGGTGTTTTGTGTTTGTCTGTGTATTGTTTGGGTTGTTTATGTGGTGTTGGTCTTAAAATCGTGGTTTGTGTGGTGTTTGGGTGTGGTTTAGTGGGGTGAAATTAGATAATTCGCTTCTTTAACTGCCTTAAATTCCAACTTCTTGTTTGGTCTATTTGGAGCAAAAGTTGTCTGGGCTGTCCTGTATGATGCGGCAGGTTTATTTGAACGTGTGTAATTTAGATTGTTTCCCGATCGTTTCGGGGTACATCTTCAAGAAATTGATGGTGTATGCAGCTGAAGTAGTTGTCAAATGCCCTTTAGGGGGTATAAAGACAAGCGCGGTTGGAGTGTAGCGATACACTTATATTGGCCGGGTATGCTTCATATGCAATCCCAGTAACATGGGTTACACAAATAAACGATGCAGCTCCCCACCAGAAAACGATGGGGGGTGAAGCGGTGAATAGGCGCTACTGGCGCTTAAAATGACACCATGCACAGGTCAAGCATATACAACGACGCCAAAAACACTTAATTGAAATAATGTGTGTTTCACCAAACGCCAAACAGATACTACCATTGGCCCGTAACATGCCACGCTGTCTGGAGGATGGCTCGGCTTGAGAGCCGAAGAAGGGCGCGGCAAGCCGCGATACCGCCTCGGGTAAGCGCAAGCAGCCTTAGAACCGAGGATACCTGAATGAGACTTCTCAACAACCGCGAGGTTGTTGCTCCTTTATGGAGCGGGAACCCCCCGAACGGAAGCATCTTAGTAGGGGGAGGAAAAGAAACCAATAGGGATTCCCTTAGTAGCAGCGAGCGAAATGGGAACAGTCCAAACCGAATCCCACACAGAAATGTATGGGAGATGTAGGGTTAAGGGCCTTACGTTCTCTTCGTTGGTAAAGCTGAAGTGGCCTGAAAAGGCCCGCCACAGAGGGTGACAGCCCCCTAAGCGTAAACCAAAAAGAGTTGTGAGAGTCCCAGACTACCACTCCGTGGCTTCGGAGTGGAAAGTTGGAAGTCACCAACTTCCAAGACTAAATACGCCTCAAGACCGATAGCGCACTAGTACGGTGACGGAAAACTGAAAAGTACCCCGGAATGGGGGTGAAAAGTGCCTGAAACCAGACAGTTACAGACGTGCATGGCCCAGAAGAATAGAAGCCTTCTGAAGGAAACTATAGTGATATAGGTGTACGAAGAAGGTGGATCAGGGTTATGCGTTCCGTCTCGAAACACGGGCCGGGGAGTTTATAGCTATGGCAAGCCTAAAAGGTAATACTTGTAAGCAAAGGGAAACCAACAAGCACGCAGCTCGCAAGAGTCAGGTGCAGGGTCTGAAAGGGCCTGAAGTCATAACTATACATACTAGAAACCAGACGATCTAGCCCTGGGCAGGATGAAGCTAGGCGAAAGCCTAGTGGAGGTCCGAAAGGGTTCTGACGTGCAATTTGTTCCCCAGACCTGGGGCTAGGGGCTAAAGACCAATCTAGTCTGGTGATAGCTAGTTCCTTCCGAAGTGGGCCTGAGCCCAGTCCTGAGCGAGGCAGCTGGTGGGGTAGAGCACTGATTGGGAAACAAGGATCAGAAATGGTCCACTTTCCTTTCAAACTACGAATCCACCCGCACCGTAGACCTCGGGAAGCGGGTTAGTGGGGGTAAGCTCCACGACCGAGAGGGGGACAACCCAGACTGAGGTTAAAGTCCCCAAATGCTGGCTAAATGTCAAACCAAAGGGCGTCGTCAGCCTCAGACAGCGGGGAGGTAGGCTTAGAAGCAGCCATCCTTCAAAGATAGCGTAACAGCTCACCCGCCGAGGCTGACGGCCCCGAAAATTGACGGGGCTAAGCCAGCTACTGATACCTCAGAACGCATCTTAAGATGCGCTGGTAGGAAGGCGTCCTAGTTGGGCAGAAGCTGGGCTGTGAGGTCCAGTGGACCGATTAGGATTGCGAATCCCGGTGGTAGTAACAGCAAAGAAAAGTGAGAATCTTTTCCGCCGAAGGGGCAAGGGTTCCCCGGCAACGATCGTCAGCCGGGGGTAAGTCGATCCTAAGGCATAACTTAACCGATTATGCCGAAAAAGGGAATCCGGCTAAAATTCCGGAACCATGCAGGTACGCGCGGTAACGCAAGCATAGTGTTAACGTTTCGGGGTAAGCTGAGCAAGGTCTTCGCCTTGTTTAACCGTATACATCCGGGGAGTGCCGTAATGACGAGAACCGGACGAAAATGGGAATAGCCACCCGTTTTAGGGAGGTTCAGCTCATCCCTGGAGCCACTGAAAAGCGCACTATGAAGGATCCTGTATGATCGTACCTAGAACCGACACAGGTGTCCCTAGGCGAGAAACCTAAGGCGTGTCGGGTATACACTAATGCGAGGGAACTCGGCAAATTAGCCCCGTACCTTTGGTATAAGGGGTGCCTGTTCTTCTAGCCTTGTGTTAGGAGAGCAGGTCGCAGTGACAAAGGGGTCTCGACTGTTTAATAAAAACACAGGAAGCCGCAAGAGCGAAAGCTTGTGAACGGCTTCTGAATCCTGGCCAGTACAGGTACCTGAAACCTGGGTCCAACTGGGCTAAGGGCCTGCAAACGCCGGGAGTAACTCTGACTCTCTCAAGGTAGCCAAATGCCTTGTCGGGTAAGTTCCGAC
>NZ_WRFL01000028.1:0-30110 GCF_009778815.1 Candidatus Bathycorpusculum sp. | reverse complement strand
TGATTGTTGAGCCAAACGGCCGCGAATACTTGTGTGCTCTTCCAAAGAAAACTGAGGAAATCTGGGAAGTATTCAAAGACCTAATACCCAAAACCTATGGGTAACAAAGCAAAGTTCCGGATAAAAAAGTAATTGGAGATTATAAAAAAGGGTTGGTTGTTTTGTTGTTAGGTTATAGTTGTGCGTCTTTGACTTCGTAGATTATGTTGCCGCCGGATTTCATGTTGATTTGATCGATTTCTTGGATCATGCGGTTAACCATTCGGCCTACTACTAGTACAAAGACGTTTAGACCTCTTGATGCAGCGATGGCTGCTGAGTGGCTGATTCCAAATTCAATGTCTGCTTTGCGTCCTAGTTTGTTGAGGACTGCTCGACCGACTGCTCCCATAACACCTATTCTATCGGGGTTGAACTCGTTATAGTATGCTTGTATTTTTGTCATGTCTGTTGCGTTGGAGCCGCCTTTGCGGATGCTGGGCAGTTTTACGATGAGGATTTTTCCTTGGTTAACGTGGAGTTTGCCGTGGAGTTCTTTTAAGCCCAAGTCTTCGCCTGGTTGTGCATCGGTGAGGGCTATGCCTCTGGCTTGGGTTTGTGGGTTGTTGATGGGCGAGGTGTACATAACGCCTTCTTTCATAATTAGTCCCACTTCTTCGCCAGCTTTGACGGGTTGGGTGGCTATAGCTGGCCAGGCATGTTCAATTTTTAGTTCCTGCTTGATTTCTTTAACATAGCTCTCTAGGCCTTGCATGTCTTCGCGAAGCTTAGTTACTCCTTTGGGGGTTAGGCGGTAGTCGGCACGTTCACTGCCTGACTCAAGGAGGCCTTCTTTGCTGAGTTTTTTAAAGTATTTGCTGATGGCTTGAATGGTTATACCTAGTTTGTCGCTTATGTCTTTTTGTTTGATGTGGGGTTGATTGCGCATGATTTCGAGAAGGATTTGGAATTTGGTGAATTCTCCTTTGTTTTGGAGTAGCCGGGTGTTGGTTGCTTGTTTCGCCATATTAATTCAACCTGTTGTTGAACTTAGGTTAAACGAAAGTTTATAAGTTTTCGGGTTGGTTGATATACCCAACCATCAAAAGAGAGGAAATTACACAATATGCACATAATGGAAGGTTTTCTGCCATCTCCATGGTGGCAAATATGGTGGGCAATATCTCTGCCTATAGTGGCCTATGGTATCTACAAAGTTGCCAAATTAACAAAAAAAATGCCTGAAATCAAACCGCTTTTGGCGCTAGTTGGAGCATTTGTCTTTGTAATCTCGGCCCTCAAGCTTCCATCTGTAACCGGAAGCAGTTCACACCCAACGGGCACTGGTTTTTCGTCCATTCTTTTCGGACCAGCAATAACCAGTGCCATTTCAGTAATAGTTCTGACATTTCAAGCCTTATTATTGGCTCACGGCGGCATAACGACCCTTGGAGCTAACATTTTCTCCATGGGTATTGTTGGACCCGCAATAGCATTTGCCATATGGTGGCTATTTAAAAAAACTCGCCTTAACCCCTCAATAGGCGTTTTTGTTGCAGTTGCAGCAGCCGATTTAATGACCTATATCACTACAGCTGTCCAACTTGGTCTTGCATTCCCAACCAACGGTAGCGTTTTTGCTTCCTTTGTAACCTTCTTTAGCATATATGCTATCACACAGATTCCACTAGCCATAGCAGAAGGGATCATTGCTGTTTTGCTCTTTAACTTCCTGGCAAAATACAAAGGCAGTATCCTCCAAAAATTAGGGGTATTAAAAATCCCTCTAACAAACACACAAAACGAGGCGGACTCACAAAATGCAGTATAAATATTACATAGCATTGGCCATAGCAACACCGCTGGCCCTATTTGCCTACATAGTGGCTCTAGGCTATACTCCTCTGTCTGAAGCGTTCATTTCGCTTCCAAATGAAACTGAGATATTGCTGTTCTCAGTTCAAGCAGGTATAATGGCTGCTACGCTAGGGCACTTCATTGGAACTAAAAAGGGCTTAAAATCCATCCGTGCCGCAGGCAAAGCCATTACTGCAAAGCAGCCAATCAAAATGAAGTATGTGTATGTACTGCTCATTGGGCTTGTTTTGGCTATATTCATATTGCCCTTTGTGATTAACGCCGGCGGAGATTTCAGTGGAACAGATGGTCAAGGTCCGGATGAAATTGCCTCAAGCGGTTATAAACCCTGGATTGACCCCTTGGGTTATGAACCTGATGAATTAGGTGAACGTGTCATCTTCTCAGCACAGGTAGCTATCGGAGCCTCAATACTGGGTTATTTCGTTGGATACATGCGGGCAAAACCTCACTAAACCCAACATAACCTGTTCCTCAAAAACATCCGATATCCTTCCTCTTTTTTGGGAAACACCTTCGGGTGTATGAGCAAAGTATAGATACCGCATAAAAGAAGTATGCTTAACTAAGTCAAAATCGGATGGAGTCACGAACTTAACTTGCCAAAAGAGAGGAGACGTACTTATTGAGCCATTCCGAACTTTATACTGAACTAGACCGGTCTGCTTATACTAACGCGTTAGCAAAAAGTAGTCCAATAACTAAAACTTTTTTTGCCCTCTCAGCACTTATAATAAGTGTTTCTGCACCAACTTTTGTTGTTCCTGTTGTAGTGTTTGTAATCTGTACAATTCTGGTCTTAAGCCTTGCTAAGGTTAGAGCTCGTCTTTACTTCAATTTGTTTGTTTATCCCACCTATATGCTTGCGCTTAGCTGTATTTTTTTAGCCCTATTCTTTGGATCTGGCGCAACTCTACTAGAAATCCAGTTTCCTTGGTTTACTTGGTCGATATTTAAAAGTGGCCTCTCTATGAGCATAACTACTTTTCTCAGAGTCGAGGGTGCTCTTTCTTGTCTTTTCTTTCTTGTACTCACTACCTCAATAACTGATCTTTGCGTTCTTCTCCGTCGTATTCGCATGCCCCAAGTTATGGTTGAGTTATCTATGATGATCTATCGCTACATTTTTTTATTTTTAGAAATCTCTGAGCAGATGAGTCTTGCCCAAACACTCCGCCTCAGACGATCCGGTTGGCTAAATCACATACGCGCCCTGTCTATGCTTATTGGTAGTCTTTTCATACGCGTCCTAGATCAGGGAGAGCGGACACTTGCCGCTATGAACGCCCGAGGGTACGATGGTGAAATTCGTATCCTTGAAGACTTTGCTTCTCCAAAAAAACTAGCGCTCTTGGGTATTGTGATCTTTGATGTCTTACTTGTCATCTTGCTATTTTTGACACTAAACATAGGAGTTATCTAAATGATATTTAGCTTAGAAAAATTATCCCATCGCTACTCAGATGGAACATTGGCCATAGATGAGATTTCTTTGAACTTTACCCGCGGCGAACGTGTTGCCTTTTTGGGTACAAATGGTTCTGGAAAAACAACTCTGCTTAACCATCTAAATGGTATTCTAAAGCCTACATCTGGCAACATATACTTTGAAGACAAACCCCTATCATACGATGCTAAATCTTTATTAAATCTACGCAAAAGAGTAGGTTTTGTCTTTCAAGATCCAAATGACCAGCTTTTTGCCTCGTCAGTAAAACAAGACGTAGCTTTTGGGCCTCTAAATCTAGGCTATACTCCTGAGCACGTCAAGCAGCTTGTGGATGATGCACTTACAACTGTTGGAATGACCGAGTTCGCAGACAAACCTCCGCATTTTCTAAGTGGCGGCCAGAAAAAACGAGTCGCACTAGCAGGGGTGCTTGCAATGCAACCCGAAGTTATCATAATGGATGAACCCACCTCAAGCCTTGACCCCATTGCCACAAGTGACATCCTGCATTTATTGCTCAAACTCAACAAAGAAAAGGGCATTACCCTACTATTGGCAACCCATGATGTAGACATGGTTCCTCTATTTGCAGACAAGTTATACATCTTAAATAAAGGCAAAATAGTCTCCGAAGGTACCCCCAAAACAAGCTTCTCAAACACTGAATTAATCCGCAAAGTAAACCTTCGCTCTCCTCGTATAGCGCACCTCTTTGAAGTCCTAAAGAAAGAAAATAATTTGCCCATAGCTGATGAGCTTCCTCTCACCATTAGTGAGGCCAGGCGGGAAATATTGCGCCTCATAGACCAAGCTGTTAAAGAGGCAAAAACTTCTAACTAGTTTTTTCTATTTTACCTTAGAAGCCTAAGTGAATTGGCCATAACGATTAGTGCGTTACTTTCATGAATTATGGCTGCTGTCAATGGCGTTATTAGCCCTTGACTGGATAGGGCTATACCAACAATGTTTACTGCCAGAGCAAATGCAATGTTCTGCTTGATAATTGACATTGTTGTTTTTCCTATTTTAAACATCTGTGGTAGCCTTGATAAATCATCTGAGGTTAACACTATGCCGGCTGTTTCAATAGACGCTTCGGTTCCAGTTAACCCCATGGCAACACCAACATCGGCTTCAGCAAGTGCGGGTGCATCGTTAATTCCATCTCCCACCATAGCAACCGTTAAACCCTTCTCTTTGAGATTTCTAATCTTGTTGACTTTGTCTGCAGGTATCAAGTCAGATAATGTTTCATCGATTGCACAGTTTTCTGCAACTGCTTGGGCAACGCTTTTGTTGTCCCCTGTTAGCATTATGACCTGTTTGACTCCGGTTTGTTTCACTTCTGATAGTATCTCTTTGATGTTTTCTCTGGGTTGATCTGTCAAAGTTATCGCGCCTATCAGATCTTTTTCTTTTGCAACAAGGACAACAGTTGATCGGTCTTGGTTTATCATGTAGTCATGTATGTCATGAGTCAACTGGATATCGTATTTCTGCATGAGTTGTTTATTTCCGGTGACTATACATGACCCGTTGTTGGTGATGCATACCCCTAAACCTGGATGATGCTCAAAGTATTCGGGATGTGAGATATCCATCCCTTTTTTGATTGCTTGCTCCAAGATGGCTTTGGCAAAGGGATGTTCGGAGCATTTTTCTGATGCGGCGGCAAACTGTAAAATTTGGTCAGGTGTGTATTGGCCGAAGCTTTTTATGCTTGTAACTTCGAGTTTGCCCTTGGTGATTGTTCCTGTTTTATCTACTACCAACACTTTGACCTTAGACATTTTCTCCAAGGTTTCTCCATTTCGTATGAGAATTCCTTTTTTTGCGGCGTTTCCAATGCTTGCCACAACAGCCGCAGGTGTTGATAGAATTAGTGCACATGGGCAGGCTATTACAAAGACGGCTGCTGTTCGTAAGATGTTTTGGGTTAACACAAAAATAATCAGGCCTATCACAAGTATGGTTGGTGTAAAGTATTTAGCATATTTATCGGCTGTTCGCTCTATTGGGGCCTTTTTTTCTTCTGCCTCCTTAACTAGGCTGATTATTTTGCCATAGGTGCTTTTTTCGCCAACAGCAGTTGTTGCTACGTATATGGCTCCATGTTGGACTATAGTTCCACTGTAGACCTCTGCGCCTTTTGATTTTTCAGCAGGTACTGATTCACCTGTTACTGAGGCTTGATTGATAGATGCATATCCTTTCTCGATGATGCCATCGACAGGAATCTTTGCGCCTGGCTTAACTAGGACTATTTCTCCGATTTGTACTTCTTCAGGTTTAACTTGACTCTCTTGTCCATCTCTTAGCACTATGGCTGTTTGTGGTTGGCCTTCGAGGAGTTTTTGTATGGATTTGGAGCTTTGTCCCTGGGCATAATCTTCGAGCATTTCTCCGCCTATGAGCATAAGTGCTACCATGGTTGCTGGGAAATATTCTCCACTTATAATTGATGATAGTATGGCTATAGTTGCCAAGGCATCCATGCTAAAGACTCGATTGCGAAGTGACTTAGCGGCGCCATATCCAATGGTGCATAAGGCCATGACTGCTGCGGTAATTTGCATGTAGAAAACTATTGGTGCGGGTAGGATTTCGAAAACTGCTGTTAGCCAGCCTGCTAAACCCAGTATTGTAAAAATAGTTAGGAGCGCTTGTTTTGGTGTCATTGGGGTTCCTTTTTGGTTAGATGAGTTTGGATAGGGCATCTTTTAGTTCTTGGAGGGTTTGTTCTGTTTCGCCTGAGGTGGCTGCTTGTTTTAGGCAGGTTTCTACGTGGTCTTCGAGTACTATGCGGGCGGCTTTGTTTAGTGCGGCTCGTATGGCGATGAATTGTAGGAGAATTTCTGGGCAGGCTTTGTCTTCTTCAACCATTTTTTTGAGGCCGCGGACGTGACCTTCGATTCTGGATAGGCGATCTGATACTTCTTTTCTTTTTTTATGCTGGGCGTGTATATCCCATCCCTCCCGAGGGGATAGGTGTGTTGTGTAGCTATTAATCTTTCTCTTTGTGACTGTTAGTGTTTGGTGTTTTAGCATTAAACCAGGCTTTATTTGGGTGTTGCAACTGCTGTTTTGGTTGAGGGTTGTGGTTTTGTTTGTGTTTTGGTTATATTTGTCAACTTGAGTTTATCAACTAATTATTAACTTATATTAAATAATGGTTTATATGGTTTATTGGTTATCCTTTACCCGGTAGAAAATAAGGAAATGCAATACCAAAACAAAATAGTTTACCCCTTCAGCGCTATTGTCGGCCAAGACAAAATGAAACTAGCGCTGATTCTAAATGTAATCAACCCAAAAATAGGCGGTGTCCTTCTAAGAGGCGAAAAAGGCACCGGCAAATCCTTAACTGTACGCGCCCTAGCAAACCTCCTGCCTGAAGTCGAGGTCATTACTAACTGTCCCTTCCATTGCGATCCAAAAAACCTCAAAGACCTCTGTGACGCATGCGCATCAAAAAATGCAACCAATACCAAATTACCCACCACCAAACGAGTCGTCTCTGTGGTCGAGTTGCCCGTTGGCGCTACAGAAGACCGCCTAGTTGGCACGATTGACATTGAAAAAGCCATAAAAACCGGTGAGAAACACTTCGACCCCGGAATTCTAGCCCAAGCTAACCGCAACCTCCTATACATCGACGAAGTCAATTTACTCGATGACCATTTAGTCGATGTCTTACTTGATGTAGCCGCAATGGGCGTAAACTTTGTTGAACGTGAAGGAGTCTCCTTTAGTCACCCCTCACATTTTGTCCTAATCGGAACAATGAACCCCGAAGAAGGTGAACTGCGCCCCCAACTCCTAGACCGCTTTGCCCTCTCAGTCGAAGTCAAAGGCATACCCTACAGAGAAGCCCGCGCAGAAATAATACGCCGCCGCATTGCATTTGAAAGCAACCCCTCTTCCTTTGTTGCCTCCACCACAGATAGCCAAGAAAGTATACGTCAAAAAATTCTATCCGCAACAGTACTTCTGCCAAAAGTAACCTTGAGCTCCGAACTACTTGATTTAATAACCCAAATTTGTACCGACTTTGCAGTGGATGGCCATCGTGCAGACATAGTTATGTACAAAACAGCCTGCACCATAGCTGCCTACAATGGACGCATAGAAGTTACCGAAGAAGACATAAAAGAAGCGGCCGAACTTGTGCTTCCCCATCGACAGCGACGCCAACCATTTGAAGAACCAAAAATGGAACAACAACAAATCAATGACAGCATCCAAAACTGGAATAATAACAAGCAAACTCAGCCACAAAATAACGATGGTGCTTCAAACAGTGATCCATCAGATAATGATTCATCAAACAATGATGCACCAGACAAACAAGATAAGCAAAATAACCCCGATGAACCCACAAAAGAACAGCTTTTCCAAGCCGATGAACCCTACACCGTAAAACCCCTATCGGCGCCTGTTCTTGATGAAATCGAGCGGCATGGATCAGGTCGCCGTTCAAAGATAATCAGTGATTCTAAACGTGGTCACTATGTTGCAAGTATGCTTCCTCGAGGTAAAGTTACTGATCTGGCTTTCGATGCAACTTTTCGAGCCGCCGCTCCATTCCAGAAGCGACGAAAAGAAGTTGCTGACGGCCCACAGAATGCCCTTCTAATCGAGCGCTGTGATATGCGAGAAAAAATTCGAGAAACAAAGATGGGCAATCTGATTATGTTTGTAGTCGATGCTAGCGGCTCTATGGCTGCCGAGGAACGTATGAGCGCAACTAAGGGTGCAGTTCTTTCACTTTTATTAGATGCCTATCAACGTAGAGATCGTGTAGGTATGGTCGTTTTCCGTAAAAACTCGGCAGAACTTGTTCTTCCGCCAACCAACAGTGTCGAGCTGGCCCAAAAACACTTAACCAATTTGCCAACTGGTGGCCGTACGCCCTTAGCTCATGGATTAAAACTCGGTCTAGGTGCTGTGGTCTCTTCCATTCGAACTGATGACATCCCTTTATTGGTACTAGTTTCAGACGGACGAGCAAACGTTAATCTCTACGGCGGCGACCCCGTTGAAGAAGCTAAAAATATTGCCTACGAAATTGCCTCCAAAGGTATACAATCAATCACTATAGATACCGAACAGGGCTTTCTTAACTTTGGATTAGTTAAACAGATTTCTGAAACTATGGGTAGCAAATATTTACGTTTAGACGAATTACGTGCCGCCCCTATAGCTTCTGCTGTTAGAACTCAACTAATTTCTGATCTCTCAAATATATCTACCAATAACTGACTGGAGGTAAAAAATTGAAAAAACCATCCGCTCTATGTTTGACAACATCTGCATTAGACTTGTCTGCATTGACTTATGGTATACCTGTCTGTTTTTTTACAACCGGATCCTCAGCACGGTTCTATCTATCTTCTTTACATGCCTCAATACACCAAACTCAAACACCTCTGACCAAAGCTATGGAATTAACCTCAGTAGGGCTGTTTGAGTATCCATGACTACGACAGCTGAGCTAAAAAAACTATACGGTAAAGGCAAAAAGAAAAAAATTCTTGTAATAATTTCTCTATTTTTAGCCCTAATGGCCACAGCCTTGTTCTCCCTTAGTTTTGGGGCTTCTTCTCCAGGCATAACTGAAGCCTTGAATGTCATAGTTTACAAAACTTTTCCTTTCCTCAACATCACACCCCCATCCGCTCTTGCTGAGACGATAATTTGGACTATCCGCTTACCCCGAATTGTTATGGCCATAATAGCAGGGGCTGGTTTGGCTGTTGCTGGCGCAACGATGCAAGGAATTCTGCGGAATCCTCTTGTTTCCTCTTATGTTTTGGGCATTTCTTCCGCGGCAGGGTTTGGTGCTGCCTTAGCTATAGTTTTTGGGATAAGTATTGCAACTTTGGGTGGATACCTTGTAATCGGTAACGCCTTTGTTTTTTGTTTACTGGCTATGGTTATCGTTTATTTTGTTGCACGTATACGCGGCATGGGTTCAGAGTCAGTGATATTGGCTGGTGTGGCCGTTGGTTTTCTTTTCTCTGCTCTGCTTTCCTTAGTACAATATATCTCTCCTGAACGAAACGCGGTTCAAGCCATTGTTTTTTGGCTCATGGGCGGACTCTATACGTCATCTTGGCAAAACATTTTGATTTGTTTACCCATTGTTGCAGTTGCAGTCATACTTATGATGTTTCAAGCGTGGAACATCAATATCTTAAGCATGGGCGAAGAAGTTGCTGTTAGTTTAGGCGTTAATTCTAAACGTGTTCTATCGTTTAACATGGTTTTGGAGACAATCGCCACTGCAAGCATAATAGCCTTCACAGGTATCATTGGTTTTGTAGATTTGATTGCTCCCCACATTGCCCGAATGTTGATTGGCAACGATTACCGCTACCTAATACCCTGTAGCATGCTTTTGGGCGCTTTTATGCTTCTTGCCGCAGATACCGTGGGACGACTGATTATAATGCCAACTGAACTTCCAGTAGGCATTGTAACTGCATTGCTCGGCGTTCCGTTTTTCATATATCTGTTAATATCTAAAAGGAGATGTAGTTTCAATTGAAAATGAATGTAAACAATCTTTCATTTAACTATGCCGGCGTTCCAATTCTAAACGATGTAGAATTCAACGTCGGCTTAGGCGAGTTAGTGGCTATTGTTGGTCCTAACGGTTCAGGAAAAAGTACTTTACTGAAGTGCATCAACCGAATTTTGAAACCTAAACAAAATAGTGTACTTATAAATGGTGTAGATAGCGGCAGACTATCTGTTAAGGAGCTATCTATGATGATGGGATATGTCCCTCAGACATCTGTTAGCGCTTTTCCTTTTACAGTATTTGATGTGGTGATGATGGGACGAAAACCCTATATCCACTGGAGCATAGGCGAGCGCGATAGCGAAATTGTTGCTTTAATGTTAGATTTTTTGGGTATTGGCCATTTAGCTCTGCGCCATTTCTCTGAACTTAGCGGAGGGGAACAACAAAAAGTCATTATTGCACGGGCTCTTGCACAACAACCTGAAATTTTGTTGCTTGATGAGCCTACAAGCTCTTTAGACATTCGCCATCAACTCGAAATCCTCTGTATTCTCCGCGGTCTTGCTCAAAGCGGAGGCCGTTCTGTTGTTGTAACTCTACATGATCTAAATTTGGCCAGTCGATTTTCTGATCGAATAATCATGCTCAAAAAAGGATGCGTTTTTGCAATAGGCAGTCCTAAAGAAGTGATAACTTCTCAAAATATTAAAACTGTCTATGGAATTTGTGCGGATGTATCAGCTTCAGTTATGGGCCGGCCCGTAGTTACACCTCTTGTTGATGATTTTGGAGATTTTACTTCTCGCGCAGCTGTTTTATTTGAAACAAAACTCCCCGAGTTGAAAACATGAAACCACTCAAAGTAGCCCTTGCAACCACAATCCCAACAGATATCCTCCCCGCGATAGCGGCAGCAAAAACAATAAACACAAAAAACCCAAATACTCTTGAGTTATGCCTACGTTCAGGTGGCGATTTCCGAGATTTTGGCACTTTAGATGCTTTCATCAACTTTTCTAAAACAGCCCATGTGGTCATCGTACACTTAATGGGCGATTTGCCAGACTTTGATAAAATAGTTGAAGCCTTAAAACCTCTAAAAATACCCCTCATGGTTTCTGCACCATTCTTTGGAGGCAAAGAACAAACTAAATACACAACCGTACAAACCGAAGACAAGCAAAAAATATATTTCTACCTAAACTATGGCGGCAAAAAAAACTTTGAAAACCTCTTCTACTACCTTACAAACCGATTCACAGGCACCAACTATGAATTTGAAGCTCCAACTAAACCCCTCTGGGAAGGCATCTACCATCCAAGCTTTGATACTGTTCCTACCTTAGAGGAATATCTAACAAAAAAAATTGATACTAACCGCCTAACTGTGGGGCTGTGGTTCCATCAAAGTAACTGGCAGGGCGAAACAACAACTTTTATCGATAATATAATCACTGAAATTGAAACTCAAAACGCTAATGTACTGCCCGTATTTTTCAGTGGCTCAAAAAATGAAAAACTAGGCACGAACGGGTTAGACTGGGTGGTTGATAATTACTTCTTAAACGAGAATGGCCAGTCGCGTGTAGATGTTGTAATCAGCTTGATTTCTTTTTCACTCTCAACTTGCCTCTCGGGTGTCGACGCAACCGCTACACTAAAAAAACTAGGCGTTCCAATTATCAAAGCTATACTCTCATGCAATACCTTTGAGGAGTGGCATGACAGCATGCAGGGCCTAAACATTATGGATATTCCTGCAAATGTTGCTATGCCCGAATTTGACGGCGCATTAATTACAGTGCCCGTCGCCACTATGAATTGCCGTCAAACTAATCCCACAACGGGCGCACGATTGATTACCTTTGAAGTTATTGTAGAACGAACTAGAAAAACGGTTAGTTTGGCTCTAAATTGGGGCCGGTTACGGAGGTTGTCTAATAGCCAAAAGAAGGTGGCTATTATTTTTCACAATTATCCACCCAGAAATGACACGATTGGCCATGCATTTGGATTGGATTCTTCGGCTTCGGTTATGAATATCCTTCAGGGGTTAAAGGCGCAGGGGTATGTTTTGGATGCGTTGCCTGAGAGCAGTCAAAAACTTATGGATACTATTGTTGCGGGGTTGACTAATGATCGCCGATGGGCTAGTCCTCAGGAGTTGAGTGAGCGTGCTTTAGACCGGATTTCTCTTGAGCAGTATGAGGTGTGGTTTGGCGGGTTGTCTTCTGGGGTTGCTGTTAAGATGGAGAAGGATTGGGAGAAACGTCCTGGAAAACTCTTCACTTATAATGGTGAGTTTTTGGTTGCTGGTATACAAAATGGTAATGTTTTTATTGGTTTGCAGCCTCCGCGTGGGTATTTAGAGACTTCGGCGAGTATTTATCATAGTCCTGATTTGTCTATGCCGCATCATTATCTTGCTTATTATCGTTGGGTGCGTGATGTTTTTGGTGCTCATGTTATTATGCACATAGGCACCCACGGTTCATTAGAATGGCTACCGGGAAAATCGGTGGGGCTGTCTGATGCGTGTTTTCCTGACATAGTTATCTCTGATTTGCCAAACATTTACCCCTATACTATAACTAATCCCGGTGAAGGTACTCAAGCTAAGCGCCGAAGCTACTGCTGTATAATCGAATATTTGGTACCTGTTATGCATAATGCGGATTCTTATGATGAGCTTGCAAAAATTGAGGTACAACTTCAAGAATACTACCACGCTAAAACCGCTGATCCTGACAAATTATCTGTTTTACGTAATCTAATCTGGGAAAATGTGATTGCTGCTAAACTTGACAAAGACCTAAACCTCACTCAAGATACTGCCTTTACCTCATTTGATGATTTTCTAGAGCAACTCCATGCATACATTAATGAGCTATCAGATGCCCAAATCCGTGATGGACTCCATATTTTAGGAGAAGCACCCAAAGATTTGCGCCTAGACAAATTCCTTGTCACATTGACGCGTCTTGCTAATGGTGAGGTGCCTTCGCTTAGGCAGTCTATTGCTGAGTTGTTGGGTTTTGATTATGAGTTTCTTTTGGCGCATCGTGGCAGGCTGGGAAGTGATGGTAAAACTAATGGTGATCATCTAAATGAGATTGGTGCGCTTTCTCTTGAGCTTATTCAAAAATATCACTCAACTAATTTCAACAAAGAACAAATCCCTGCCCTAACAAAAGAAGTGTTAGGCGAAAGTAACCCCAAAATAGACCATTGCCTCTGCTATATCAGTGATTTTCTTGTTCCTGCACTTGCATCAACAACTGATGAACTAACCTACACCATCTCTGGCTGTCAAGGCAACTACATACCCCCCGGACCCTCCGGCTCTATAACCCGCGGCATGGCCGATATTTTACCAACCGGACGAAACTTTTACTCCCTTGACCCGCGTATGGTTCCAACGGCGGCTTCTTGGGAAGTTGGCGTTTCTATGGCTGATGTGTTGCTTGAACGTTACCTAAAAGATGAGGGTAAATACCCTGAATCTGTGGGTATTGTTATCTGGGCAACCGATACCATGAAAACCAAAGGTGATGACATCGCCGAGATTCTCTATTTATTGGGTGTCAAACCGGTTTGGGAACGTTCTAGTGGTCGAGTTATTGGCGTAGAAGCTATTCCTTTGGATGTGCTTAAGCGTCCTCGTATCGATGTAACTATGCGCATCAGTGGATTATTCCGAGACACCTTCCCAGTTGTAGTTAATCTTCTCGATACCGCTGTTGAATTGGTTGCTGGACTAAACGAGCCGCATGATCAAAACTTTATAGCCAAACATGTAGAAACCGACGTCACCGAAAAAACCGACCAAGGTATTGACACCATAAAAGCACGAGAGGAAGCCTGTTACCGCATTTTTGGTGACCAACCCGGAGGATATGGTTGTGGTGTAAGTGAAGTTATAGATTCTAAAAACTGGAAAGATCAAACTGATCTAAGCGACATCTACATTAACTGGGGCAGTTATGCCTACACCCGTAAAACCTACGGAGTACAAACGCCTGAGCAGTTTAAGCGGTGCCTAAAAAAAATCAATGTCACCGTCAAAAATCAAGATTCCCGGGAATATGATATCTTGGACGGTGATGACTGGTATGACTCCCACGGTGGTATGATAACTGCCATTAAAGTCGTAGGCGGTAAGGCACCCCGTTCGTATTGCGGCGATAGCTCTGATCCTAATCGAGTAAAAGTTCGAAGCACTGCAGAGGAAACCTGCCTTGTTTTCCGTTCAAGACTTCTTAACCCAAAATATATCGAGGGTATGAAACGCCACGGCTATCAGGGTGCTGCTGATTTGTCTAGGAATGTGGATTTTGTTTTTGGTTGGGATGCTACGGTTGAGGTTGTTGAGGATTGGATGTATGAGGGGTTGGCTCAGAAGTATGTTTTTGATGGTGGTATGCAGCAGTGGCTTAAAGATGTGAATCCTTATGCTTTGCAGAATATGGTTGAGCGGTTTTTGGAGGCTATTGAGCGTGGTTTGTGGCAGGCTTCTGATGAGATGAAAAAAGATTTGCAAAAACTCTACTTAAACATAGAGAGTCTGCTCGAAGACACTAATGAAAAGTAACAAAACAATGGAGAAAAAAACAAAAATGAGTAAATGTATCGAAGGTATAAAAGAAACCCCTATAGATCTTCAATTCAAAGAAGCAACCGCTCGAGTTGTTTATCAGCAATACGAAGATGTATTGCTCAACTTGACGCTTGTCTCTTTTAATGAACTGCGCACTGTACTATCAACCATGGATGGATTACAAAAAGTCCGCAACGTAGGTAATGTGTATGTTCCCGATCCTTTGTCAAAGCGCCATATGACTCTGCAGAGTTATGACCAATTTACGCAGAATTTACCTATCACTTTGGGTCTTTGTCATAGCGACTTTATTTTTCTAAGTACCGGTGTAAATATGGAGTGTGTGGCAGTATGCGAAAAGATCTATGGTGATTTCCATGTTTGTTGCATTGCAACTGGTGGCGCTCGTGATAATGCTCTGCGTATGGGTGTAGATGCTGGTAACTGGGTTGAAAATAAAACTCAGATGCAGTTGTCCTCAGGTACCATAAATATTATTTTGTTAACTAATGCGACTTTAACTTGTGGTGCTATGGCTAGAGCGATTATGACTGCTACTGAGGCTAAGTCTGCGGCATTGCAGGATCTTGGTTATATGAGTACATTTTTGCCTCAACTACAAGCTACTGGTACAGGAACTGATAGTATGATTGTTGTTTCCGGTGTAAACCCGGATGTAGTGGTAAAGCATACTGGCGGTCATACCAAGATGGGTGAGTTGATTGGGTTTACTGCCAAGACAGCTGTCACAGAAGCATTGAAAAAATTTGACAATATGTGAGGGTAGTGTTTGCAAGACTATATCTACACCGAAAATCTCTGCAAGAATTATGGTTCTGTTACGGCGATAAATAATTTGAATTTGAATGTCCGTGCTGGAGAGATCTTTGGATTTTTAGGGCCCAATGGTGCGGGGAAGACCACAACTATTCGCGTCCTAACAACTCTAACCCGTCCAACTTCGGGATACGTCTCTGTTGGCGGCTATGATATACACGATGAAATTGACAAAGTAAAAAAAGTGATTGGCGTTGTTCAACAACATTTGAGTTTAGACCGTGATTTGACTGTTCGAGAAAACATGGAATTTCATGCACGTATACAGCATTTAAGTTCCTCTAAACGTAAGCAACGTATTACTGAACTGTTAGAGTATGTCGAGCTTACCGAATATGCTGATAAAATGATTGACACGCTCTCAGGTGGAATGAAAAAGAAAGCATCTATTGTTTGCAGTCTTCTTCATGAGCCTAAATTGTTATTTTTAGATGAACCTACTGTTGGGTTAGATGCTCAGGCTAGACGACGCTTGTGGGACTTGGTACGCCGCTTAAACAAAGATGGCACCACAATTTTCCTCACCACACACTACATCGAGGAAGCAGAAGTTTTGTGTGATCGCGTTGGAATTATGCATCATGGCCAATTAATTGTAGTGGATGAGCCTGCTAATCTTCGTGAAAAAGTCGGATCCATAGTTGTTGAAACTCTTGTAGATAATAAAGATACACATTACCAGTTTTTTGCTAACCGCGAGGTAGCAACCAATTATGTTAAAAATTTACCCTCAGAAGTGAAAACCGTGATTATCCGTGAATCAAATTTGGAAGATGTCTTTATTGAGCAAACAGGCGAAAAAGTAGGTGACCCATAATGTCTGCTCTTGGTGATATCTATTCAGTTTTCTGGGTCGACTTACGCAATATGCGTCGTCATTGGAAAGCTACTATAGCTACAAGTCTTGTGCTTCCCTTGCTTTATTTGGTCGCTTTTGGCTATGGTTTGGGACGAGGGGTAAACGTGGGTGATCTTGATTATCTTTCCTTTGTTATTCCAGGTATTGTTGGATTAACCGCGTTTTCAACTAGCTTTAATGGTGCGGCATCAAAACTGCATGTGGACAAATTTTTCTATAAAAGCTTTGATGAACTCTTGATGTCTCCTGTACGTTCACATTCGATTATTATAGGTAAATCTCTGATCGGTGTAGTGAGAGGCTTCATTAGTGCTATTGCCATATATTTGGTAGGTTTGATTCTTGCACCAACGTTACTGATTAGTCCAATATTCTTTTTGATGCTACTGCTATCCTGCTTTGTGTTTTCTTTATTTGGTGTACTCATAGCATTAGTTGTCCATACACACCATGGAATGGGCAACTTTACTACTCTGGTGATTTTACCTATGACTTTTCTGTGCGGTACCTTTTTTTCACTGGACCAATTACCTGCTGTAGCTAAGGCGGTATTGTATTTCCTGCCGCTAACTCACTCCGCTAATCTTTTACGTGCAACTGTATTGGGTTTGTCTTTTCCTTGGTTGTCCTTTGCGGGTCTTTTGATCTTTGGAGTGGTCTTCTTTATTGGCTGTATGGTTTCTTTAAAGAGATCAAGTGTGTGAGCAGGTTAGTCAAGTAAGGCTAACCTCCTCCTATTTTGTTTACTTTCTTTTTTTGTTGTTTTTTAGGGTTGTATTTGGCTTGACTTATTCAACCTAATATTAACTTGAGTTAAATTAAACCTTATTAGTGATTTAGTTGCTATCCAGTTAATAGGAGTAACTAAAATGCAAAACAACTTTGTCTTTTCTTTATTGTCGCTTTGTCCGCTGACCAAGAGCAAACCTCTGATAAATCGCGAGATGTTAACCCAAAAAAACTATGCTAAGGACGCGGATTTCAATGAATAAAAAATTTGTAATACTTGGTGTTGTTCTTGTAGTAATCATCTGCGTTTTGTGTGCTGGTGTATATACTCTGACATCTCCAAACACCTCGCCTTCACTAGATGCTGTCACAGTTATTGATGCCACCGGAGCAGAAGTAACTGTGCCCTATCCGGTGAATCGTATAGTTTGCCTTTCTGCAGTTGAAACAGTTTATGCACTAGGTGCTGGAGACAAAATAGTTGCTATAACTGGCATGTTGACTACTGATATTAAAGAGGTTCTTCCTTCACACATCTTGGATCTGCCAATTGTAGGCGATACAGACAGTGCACCTAATATCGAGAAAATAATCGAGCTGAGCCCTGACTTGATACTTGCCAGCGAAAGATTATCTGATGAAAATCGAAAAATGTTTGAAAATGCTGGTATTGCGGTAATCGAGGACTCATCAACAGGCAATAGACGAAACCAATACATCACAAATCTGGGATTAATCCTAAACGCAGAACAAAGAGCCGCTGATATTCTTAGTTACGAAGCATACTATTGGAATTTAGTCACTGAACGTGTAGCAAACCTGCCGCGAAACGAAAAACCGCTAGTCTACTTCGAATGGTACACTGAATGGTTCAGTACAGGTCCAGATGGTTCATATGCAAAACTAATCGAAGCGGCAGGCGGAATAAATCTCGGTGAAAACGCCACAGTTACAAATCCCCAACTAAACGCTGAATTGATAATTGAGCAAAGCCCTGACATTGTAATTCGTATGTTAGACTACACATCTGGTGAAACTTTGGATGCTTTCCAGAAGCTACATAATCAAGTGCTGAGTCGCCCTGGTTTGAGCAATTTGAAAGCCGTCAAAAACAATCAGGTTTACGTCATTAAAAGTACTTTACTGGTCGATCGTGATCTAGTGGGTTTGCTGTATTTTGCAAAATGGTTTGGTCCTGATTTATTTGTGGATATGGACCCTGAAGCTGTGCATGCAGAGATGGTGGAAAAATACTTTGGAACCACCATTTCAGGTGTCTATGTCTATCCATAAATTGTTTGCATAACCTATTCCTTCTTTTTTATTATTTTTTATAACTGTTTTTAATCAACTTGGATTAAACTTTAATTAAACTGAGGTTTATTAGCTCGGTGGCTGGATAATCCCCGTATAATGGTGGTCATACAATGAAACAATTAAATTACATCACCTTACACAAGATTCGCGTTAACTCTCGAATAAACCCTATACGAGCAACCCCCAAACTCCAAACAAACACACAAACAACTGCTAAAGGATTTAAGTTCCTATACCTGCTTATCGCTGTCATACTTATCATCGCCTCAACATACGTCGTCTACAGCCTGCTCTCCAATCCCGACACATCATCTTCCCCCTCGCCCTCACCCATGTCTCCCACTCCTTCCTTGCCAACCGCCACAACCACACCGCCTACCGTTACGGCTTCCTCATCTGATAAAACAACTCTCTCCACAAATACGCCCACACCAACTCCTGAACCCAAAAGCATCACTGTGATCGACGGCTTAGGCAGAAGTGTAACAATTAAACAACCCATTAACCGCATCGTTAGCATCAACTATGGTCTCACTGAAATCATCTGCGCCCTAGGTTGCCAAAACCTCATCGTTGGACGCGACGAATTATCTATAACTCCCCCCTCCGTTACCTCAATTCCCGTAGTTGCCTCATCATCAAATGACCCAAACCTGGAGTTATTGCTGGAATCTAAACCTGATCTGATCCTTGCAGACTCGATGATACGTACAAAAACACAGGTGCTGGCTATGATAGAAGATGCCGGTATCCCTATCTATATTGAGAGCACTGGCAACTTTTCACGCATCCTAGACTGCATACAATACATGGGCCGTATCTTAAACAAAGAACAAACAGCAAGTGAATTACACGATTTCTTAACCCGTTATCAAACCCTTGCTGCTGATCGCATTGCAAACGTATCACCAAACCAACGGCCCCGCGTTTATGTTGAATGGACAAATCCGTGGTATACAGCCACTCACACCTCAATTGTTGGTTTGATGACTGCTTCAGGGGGAATAAACATCGCTGAAGGCGGCCTAGGCACAATAACCATGGGTGATATAACCCTGAATATGTGGCAGAATCCAACCCCGATATTATCCTAAAAGTTGTGAGCGGCACAAACTATGGCGTTGGCCCGCTTAAAGCACAACGCGATGACGTTCTTGGTAGATCACTTTTGAGTGAAACAAACGCTGTCAAAAACCAAAAAGTCTACACATACTACAACATAATCACCCAAGGCATACGCTACCCCATCGGTTTGCTGTATTGTGAAAAATGGCTCTACCTGATTTGCTCTCAGACATCGACCCAGCCGCTGTGCAAGCTGAACTCTATCAGAAATTCTTTGGCATAACCTTGGAAGGCGTGTTTGTATATCCATGAGTAGCGTTGCCGACCTAAAACAGCTCTATAAAAAGGACAAGAAACGCAAAACTCTTGGTTTACTCTCCATTTTTATTTTCATAATTGTGGCTGTTGTGGTTTCGATTAGTTTTGGTGCTGGTTCACCTGGCTTTAGTGAAGCTGCGAATGTCGTTTTGTCTAACTTTTTCCTTTCCTAAATATTGCCCCTGAACCCATGTTGACTCAAAAAATAATTCTGGATTTGCGCCTTCCGCGTATTGTTCTTGCTTTAATTGCTGGTGCTGGTCTTGCCGCTTCAGGTGCAACAATGCAGGGTGTTTTGCGAAATCCTTTGGTTTCCTCCTATATTTTGGGTATTTCTGCGGCTGCCGGGTTTGGTGTTGCTTTGGCTATCGTTTTTGGTATAGGTGTTATAACTTCTGTCACTGGTTCTCTTGTTATCATTAATGCTTTTGTGTTTAGTATGCTTGCTATTTTGTTGGTATATGGTATTGCTCGTTTGCGCAGTATGAACACTGAAACCGTAATTTTGGGTGGTGTTGCTGTGGGATATTTGTTTTCGGCGTTGTTGTCTTTGATTCAATATATTGCGCCCGAACATCAGGCGGTGCGATCCGTTGTTTTCTGGCTCATGGGGGGACTTAACACTGCAACCTGGAATAGTATCATGTTTGTTCTGCCGGTGGTTGTGTTAACGTTTGTTTTTATGTTTTCGCAGTCTTGGAATATCAATGTCTTGAGTATGGGTGAAGATGTGGCAAAGAGTTTGGGTGTTAATTCTAAACGTATTTTGACAATAACTATGGTGCTGGAAGCCTTGGCAACCGCGGCTATAATAGCCTTTACCGGTGTAATTGGGTTTATCTGTTTAATCTCGCCGCATATTGCTCGATCATTTATTGGTAATGATCATAGGTTTCTTATTCCGGGTAGTGCTTTAGTTGGTGCTGGTTTACTTTTGTGTTCTGATACAGTAGCTCGGCTTGTGCTTGCCCCCACAGAACTTCCTGTCGGTATTATAACCTCGTTATTGAGTGTTCCTTTCTTTATCTATATACTTTTGACCCGAAGGAAGCAAAATTGACGTTGAAACTCAATGCGCTTCTACCTATCCCTTTTCTCATGAATTTGTGTTTAGTGGTTGTTGTTTTTTGTTTGTAGTCATTGCTGTTGGTTGTGGCGAAACTTTAGTTGATCAACTAGAGATTAATGGAGATTAACTTAAGGTTTATTAGGTTTTTAGTTGTTTTAGCGTTTAAACTTAACAGTTGGAGAGGCTTATGCAAAAAACAAAGTTATGGTTAATTATGGCAATACTTCTTGCAGTGATTGTAGTTTCAGCGGCTGTGGTATTTCTATATGCAGACCCGCAAAACAACGGTAGTGATGGTAAATCCGTAACTGTAATTGATGATGATGGCACTGAAGTAACTATTAGCTCAGTTCCTCAGCGTATTGTCTCTTTAGCACCCAGTATTACTGAGGTTTTGTTTGCTGTTGGTGCGGGTGATCAAGTTGTCGGTGTTACAGATTTTTGTGATTACCCATACGATTTTGTCGAATGGATTGCAGAGGGTAAAATGAGTTCTATTGGCAGTTATTGGCAACCTGCAATAGAGCCCATAATTGCACTAGAACCTGACTTGATTATTGCAAGTGGAGGCGGTGCAAGTGATGAAGCGGCAAGCAAACTGCGCAATATGGGCTATACTGTAATAGTGTTAAACCCTCAAACTATCAAGGATGTATTGGGTAACCTTGTTATCGTCGGTAAAGCAACCGGCCATGCTGATGAAGCCGCAGCAATAGTAGCTGATCTCACTACCAGCATCGATAATATAACAAATAAAGTTGCAGGCATAACTGATAAGCCCAAAGTTTACGTCGAAATATCTGATGACCCCTTAATGTCTGTGGGTCCAACCAGTTATATAAGCGATCTTGTTGCCTTAGCTGGCGGTGTGAGTATCTTTGATGACGCTGCAACCGCTTATCCAGTGATTGGCTCTGAAGCTGTTATAGCTAAAAATCCTGATATAATCCTCTCAAGCTATACCGCACTTAACAGTTTTAAGAATCGTCCTGGGTGGTCAAGTATTACTGCAGTTGCAAATACCCAAATCTATAACATAGGTCACGACAGCACCTTTTCGCGACCCGGACCACGGTCTATCAATGCTTTAGATGAGCTTTCCAAAATATTCCATCAGGAAATCTTTGACACTGCCTAAATCTTTCCCTTTCTTTTTTTAGAGGAGTCCACAAGGATGTTGAATAACCTTAAATCAATAATTGTAAAAAAATTAAATTCGCCTCAAAAAGCCAAAAACTGGCGTTTTATTGCTCTGGGGCTTTTTGGGCTATTGATATGTTCTATCATATTCTCCATAGGTGTAGGTTATGTCAACATTCCCGTTTCCAACATACTTGGTGTGTTTCTCGCCAATATCCCTGGACTTAACCGATTGGTTGATTTTCCAGTTTCACCCCTTGAAACCGCCCTGATTCTTCAAGTGCGCTTTCCAAGGGCTTTATGCGCCGCGCTTGTGGGCGCTGGCTTAGCTATTGCAGGTGCGGCTTATCAGGGTCTGTTTAGAAATCCAATGGCTGACCCCTATACAATCGGAGCCTCATCTGGAGCCGCTTTGGGTGCCACTACCTCTGTTATTCTCGGCGCCAGTATAACTGTATTGGGCATAAACACGATGCCGCTTTTTGCATTCGTAGGCTGTTTGTTAACAGTGTTTGGAGTATATGCCCTCTCAAGAGTAGGTAATAAAGTTCCAGTCCAAACTCTTCTTCTCTCAGGTATTGCTGTTAGTATTTTGTTTGGTGCAATTGTTAACGCTTATCATTCTCTGTTTCCTGATCAATTCCGTCAGACTTCTTTCTGGCTTATGGGTAGCTTCTCATATACAGAGTGGTCTGATTTTTGGAATGCTTTGCTCTTTATAGTCGTGGGTTCTGTGGTCATCTATATGTTTTCTCGTGACCTAAATCTGCTCGCACTTGGTGAATCTGAATCTACCCATTTAGGCGTAGATCTTGAAAGACTGAAGAAAATTCTCCTAGTAGCTAGTGCGTTTGTAACTGCGGCGGCTGTTTCAATTGGTGGATTAATTGCTTTTGTAGGTTTAATCATTCCCCACTTGGCCCGCTTGCTCTTTTCTCCTGACCACCGAATTCTAATAATCGCATCCGCTTTAATGGGTGCTACTTTTCTTGTGCTGTGTGACACTCTAGCACGAATTGTAATCGCCCCCTCAGAGTTGCCTGTTGGTGTAATAACTGCAGTTTGCGGCGGACCGTTTTTCCTCTATCTTATGCGAAGAAAGAAAAAAGTTGATGCTTCATAGGTGATAAACATGGTAGAATTAAAAGTTGACAATATTGATTGTTATTATGAGTCCACAAAAATAATTGAAAACATCAGCCTTCACACACAAACTGGACAGTTCGTAGGCATTCTTGGACCTAACGGGTCAGGGAAAACAACTCTGCTCAAAAGCATAAGTCATACCCTAAAACCCAAAGTAGGTACAATCATCCTAGGCGACCAAGATATCTATACAATGAAAGCTATTGATGTAGCTAAGCAAATGGCCGTTGTCTCCCAAGGATCTACTGTTGCATTTAGCTTTACTGCACTTGATGTGGTATTGATGGGCCGCTCACCGCATCTTTCCCGCTTTGCTATAGAGAGTGAAAAAGACGTAGCTATCGCCAAAAACGCAATGGCTTATACCGGAACCTTGCATCTCCAAGATCGTTTAATAACTGAATTAAGCGGCGGCGAACGCCAGCGTATCATTATAAGCCGAGCCTTAGCCCAAGAACCCCAAGTTCTACTCCTTGATGAACCCACTACCTTTCTTGATGTAGCTAATCAACTTGAAATAATGGATTTGCTCAAGCGGTTATGTGATGATAAAAAACTTGTAGTTGTAGGCGTATTTCATGATTTCAACCTTGCCGCCCGTTACTGTGACTCTTTAATACTGTTAAAAAACGGAAAAATAGTCGCTACCGGAAATACCGATATCCTAACAAGCGAAAATATTAAAACAATTTTTAACATAGACACCATTGTAAAGCAAAATTCCATGACAAAAACCCCCTACATTATTCCTCTCTCAATTAGCCACGCAGCACCCAAACGCAGTTTAACTGTTCATATAATCTGCGGGGCAGGAAGCGGCAGTTCACTTATGAAACAATTAATTGATGATGGCTACAACGTAACTGCGGGAGTATTAAACTTGCTAGATACCGACCAAGAAACCGCAAGCTTTCTAAAAATACCCATAACAACCGAAGCTCCCATGTCTCCAATCAGTGAAGTCGCTCACAATAATAACTTACAATTAATAAAAAAAGCAGATTTCGTAATCGTAACATCTTTCCCATACGGCTACGGCAACATTAAAAATCTAGACGCCGCCCTCTATGCGGTAGATCAGGGTATCCCTACTTTTATGATAGATGAATATGCATATCTAATCGGGTTGCAAGATTACACAAAAGGCCAAGCACAAGAAAAACTACAACTCCTCAAAAACAAAGGCATCACATCCGTTAAAGATGAACCCGCCCTCTTAGCCGCCCTTAATTGTTTAGCCAAAAAACATGCAGGCCACAAAACAATTGCCCCTCAACCAGTAACAACAGTGATAGCTGAGCTACCCGAGGAGGTTAGTCCTTGAAAAGTATTGCATTTTATGGCAAAGGCGGCATAGGCAAATCCACAACCATATCAAATGTTATCGCCGCACTGTCTTTGAAGGGTAAAAAAATCCTCCAAATAGGCTGCGACCCTAAACACGACTCAACACGTCTGCTCCTAGGAGGATTCACCCAAACAACCGTACTTGAACAACTAAACCGCACCGGCACAGTCTCCCTTGATACAGTGATGCTAACTGGCTATAACCAAGTAAAATGCATCGAAGCAGGAGGCCCTGAACCCGGCGTAGGCTGTGCTGGCAGAGGAATAATTCAAACACTCCAACTCCTAAAAGACCAAGGCCTAGACACCAACCAATTTGATTACGTCTTTTTCGACGTCTTAGGTGATGTTGTCTGTGGTGGTTTTGCTGTTCCAATGCGTGATGGCTACGCCGACGAAATATACATCGTATCATCAGGTGAAATAGCCTCCATCTATGCCGCCAACAACATAGCAAAAGGCTTACAAAGATTCACATCCACCCATGGAAAACTCGGCGGCATAATAGGCAACCAACGAGGAACAAACAATGAACTCCAAGTGCTAGAAGAATTCGCTAAAAAAATTGGCACCCAACTAATCGCCGCTATCCCACGAAGTGAACTTATTCCCCAAGCAGAACTGAACTCTAAAACCATCATGGAATTTGCACCCAACACTGAACTAGCCCATATCTACTCAGAAATCGCCAACCACATCGAACAACACTCAAACCCTGTAATACCAACCCCTCTCTCAGACACAGAACTCGAAGCCTTCATCTATGAATTCTGCTACAACACAAAACCCCAAACAACCCCTCCCCAACTTCCCAAAACCCCCCAAAACAATAACCCCCCAAAACAAACAACAAACCAAATCCCAACTAACTCTAAAAACATCATTCCAAACAAACCAAACATTCAAACCCCGACTCCAAAAGAACGCATACCCATATATGGATGCTCACTCACTGGCGCTTACAACATCATAAATCAAATTCAAGACGCAACCGCTCTTATGGATTCCCCCCAAGGCTGCGCCTACATCAGCTACTGTATACACCAAAAAGCCCCTCCCGACTTATACCCTCTGGATCTTCCCAATCTTCTCTGTACAAATATGCAAGAAACTGACGTGATATTTGGCGGCACAAAAAACATAGAAGACACCTTAATCTACATCAAAACAAAATTTCCCACCCAACCGATTTTTCTAATAACCTCCTGCACTGCAGGACTAATTGGAGATGACATTAACTCACTTATATCAAAATTAAACACCGATAACCAAAAAATACTCCACATTCCCTCCGACGGCGTAATGGGCGGCGACTTTTACTCAGGTATGCTTACTGCCTGCCAGTTAATCGCCGAACAATTCATAGATAAAACTATCAACCCAACCAATGACACCATAAACCTTATCAGCGAACAAAACCTCGCTACCACCGCTAACCCAAACTTCCAAACAATACAACACATCCTAACTGCTTTGGGCATAAAAATAAACTGCCGCTACATCAGACAAACCACCATAGACCAAATAAAAAACTTTAAAAAAGCAAAAATTAATTTGCCTGTAGCAAACGGACCCACCACCGATGCCCTCTGCGCATTTCTAGATAAGAACTTTGGAACCCAAACACTCCAAACCCCTGTGCCCATCGGATTTGAACAAACCGCCGAATTTACTCGTATAATCGCACAACAATTTGGCAAAGAAGCCTTAGCAGAAAAACTCATAACAGAAACCCAAACAAACTACAAAAAAGAGATCGAACAATTAAAACCCCATTTTACAGGAAAAAAAGCCCTAATCAACTCAAACGGAGCTAACATCGAATGGCTCCACTCCACCCTAACCGCTTTAGAGGTGGAAGTAAAACACATCAACGCCTTTAACATATTTGCCCCCGAAGAAAGAGCCCTGCCTAAACCTGAAGCAAACTATACAACAGACTACATAGAAGAAGCCATAAGTTTGAATCACCCAGATTTCGTTTTATCCGCCCGCCCTCTAATAACCACTGTTCCATGTGTCTCTTTTCCTGTACTTCCCCCCTATGGTTTTAACATTGGCTTAGACTATGCTAAAGCCCTTTGCTTAAAATTAAAAATCCCCTTTATCGAAGGCTGGCGATATGATGATGAATAATTCCTCAAAAGCTTCCCATAGACCCGACTCACTCATAGGCGCCATAGCTGCCTTTGAAGGCATTCAAGACGCCTGTACACTTCTAAACGGTCCCATAGGATGTAAGACATATCCTGCATACATGTCAAGCCTGATGACCTCACATCCCCAATCTGTTGATGTCAACTATTTTGCTGATTTTTATTTTGGCCAAACAAGAATCCCTTGCACCTACATAGATGAAACCGATTTCGTATATGGGAGTGAACCCAAAGTTACCCAAGCCCTAAAACAGCTCGAACAAAACAAACACGGACTCATAGGGGTCATCAATCATTCAGGTACCTCCATTATCGGTGATGACCTAACTCAAATCATCCAAAACGCAAACATTAAAACCCTATCTGTAGCCATCGACAGTACCGGCTTTACTGGAACATATGCCTCTGGATTTCAGGATGCGGTCATTAAAATTCTGGATCATATATTAATTAAACGTAATCAAAAAATTTCTCGTACCGTTAACATTATTGGCAGTACCATTTTTCATTATAACTGGGAAAATGACCTCACCGAAATTAAGCGGATGCTAAAACTTCTGGGTATCCACACAGTCTCTGTTATTTGTGCAGGCGAATCTATATCTAATCTGCAAAGAGCTAGTCAGGCTGAACTTAATCTAGTTCTCAACGAAGAATACGGTGACAAAATTGCTTCTTATCTAGAAAATAAGTGTGGCATTCCCCATATCGATTTAAATCTGCAGGCACCCTACGGTCTATCTGCCTCTGAAGCATGGTTTAAAGCAGTTGCCGACTTTTTTGATATCTCCAGTGAAACTATAACTCTTGAATCTAGTCGTGTTCGAAAGAAATGTTATCCAGCTCTTGCCCGAGTATCTTCTTTTACCAGTAGTCTTAGAGGTATGCCCTTTGCTGTTTTTGGTGATTCCTCCCAAGTTTATGCACTGACAACTTTTCTCTATGAATACTTGGGCATGTTACCGGTTGTTGTGGGAATTAAAGAATCAGGCCCCAAAAACTCTGAATCTATTAAAGCATATTTATCTCGTAATCTGCTAAATGCGCCTGTACTTGTTAACCCTGATCAGTATGAGTTAATGGATTATCTTAGAAAAACAACACCCAGCTTACTCTTAGGTAGTGGTATTGAAAAAAATATTTCTTTACTACTTCCAAGTCCGCCCCAATTTATCCCTATAACTTTTCCCTACCATGAAAGAGTTACCCTGACAACTCGTCCTTTAATGGGTTTTAATGGTGTTCTAACTCTTATTGAAGATATACTCAATGCAGTAAGGCATGTGAAATATTGGTGATTTGATTGTAAATTGATGCGTTTATTTTGTCAAGTGTTCTCTATCGTCTTTTTTAAATGTTGATTGGGTGTTTTCTGTTTGTTTTTGGTTGGGTGGTTTTTTGGTGTTTTGATGCTGGTGTTTGTTGTTTTTGTGTTTTGTTGTTTTGTATACCTTAAAGGTTATCAACTAAACATTAACTTAACTTGAACTAAAGTTTATATGCGTTGTTGGCTATTGACTGAAATGAGGGATAAGCCCAAGGCACATCGGTATCCCAAAATTGGGTGGACTCTCTCATGTGGTCGTGCGAAACCTGAATCTATCGTGGACCCGGTTACCCCCCGGGCAACCCACGTAGATTCATAAAGTTTTGATATTGTTGCTCTTTTGATCCTCATTTTTGATTTGGTTGCTTGTGTTGATGGCTGTTTGACAAATTCTGCTGTGGTGTGCAGAGTGCTGGTGGTGTTGCTGTGGGCTTTTTTTGTTATCTTTATTTCTTAACTTATAAAGATCAACTTTACATTAACTTAAATTGAACTAAAGTTTATATGTGCGGTTGGGTACCTCCCTAAATGGGGTGAGTAGATAGAAGCCTGAGTCACACCAAACTCAACGATCTATCATAGATTACCGCCAAGATCTCTGGAATCTATCGTGGGTTCCGTTTCCTGACTTGGTAAACAACCCGCGATAGATTATCCAACACCTATCCTGCCTTGAGGATACTTACTTTTGGTTAACTAATGCAAAGTATTTGTCAATTAGCTCTTAGAATGTTTCACTTGTAACACTCCCGCCAGTCTGTCGCTATCTGAAAAACTCTTGTGTGTATGTATACGGTGGCGTAGCCATACACTTGCCTATACACAAGTTTCTGCTAACGCTCAAGGTGTTCTATCTATTAAATTGACTACCCTTTGTTTTTGAGGTATATTTCTGCAGGTGTTAACTATTTTATTCCTTCATGCGGTCCAAGTCCACCTGTCTGGCCTTTGGGTTTTTCCTGCAACCCACTCCACCCTTGGTTTGATAGCGGTTCCATCAACGATAGAACAACTTTCCATCAACCCGTATCTGAGCACATATGTCAGTAACAGCCACTCTTTCCAGCCGCTTATTAACAATCTATATTTTGAGTTTTTCCCAAGCCCTCCAACAAAGAGCCATTCTTCTAACTTTAAAAAGTGTGGCCCATTTAAAAGATAGAACAAGACAAGCCCTAAGACGAAAAAACCTTAATTAGAGCCTTGTGACTCAAAGTAACATTGGGTTGGACTGGGTTTTTACCAGTCTTGATATCCCAATTAAATAGGTGAATTTTTTTTGAGAAAATTCTTAATAGTGTCTCTATTGTGTTTAACAATACTTCTAAGTCCAATAGTTACCGCAATCGTTTTAGGTGAACCTGCTGGAAATTGTATAAAGTTTCATGAGGTCTGGGATCCTGATGGGTCGGTCCGCAATTGGGTGCCTGGTAATCCCAAGGGTTACACTGAAGGTGAAACAGTTCCTTTTAGAGTAACAATTGACGGCGTTACAGAAGGGCAGACGCTATGGTTTATAGTAGAACTTGCCCTTAACACTTCTGATGCTTATGGCTTTACCTGTATAGAACCTTGGGATACAACTTTTTATCAAGATGGAATCAATATGACTCCACCACCATTTGACCATGCCTTAACAGGTAACATGGATGGATTCAACGCGGAAGGAGCCAAAATTGACACCGTTAACTTTCTTGGCTACAACGATGGATATCAAAGATGGAATGTAACCTTTACAATAACTGATGACACACAACCAGTTTACGTTGTATACGGCGGCCATTTAGCGGCCACTGGTGACCCTATCGCTTCTGGCGGTATAGTCCCTCAAGGTCAAGGTGCCTCTCACGGGAATGGCGTTTTCCAAGCAAGAGTAACGTCACCTGGAACTGGCGACAAAACTGTCAACATTAACCCTAATAATATAACTGAAAGGGCTGCTGTTGTATCATCAATCAATGTCGCTAAAGTAACGGTTCCCTCTGGATCTTCAACGCCATTTACCTTCATCACAACCGCTCCAATTGGAACTTTCACACTAACTGATACCTCCATACCCTGGAATAGTGGAAACTTGTTACCTGGAACCTACTATATCACCGAATTACCTGTCGCGGGTTGGAGTCTTTCAAGTATTATTGTGAATGATCCAAATGGGGGATCTACTGTGGATTTGGTAACCGGTACAGCAACTATCAACCTGCAAGCTAATAATCATGTAACTGTTGTTTTTGTTAATGTTGAGGAGGAGGCGCCTTTGTTTGGTTCTATTAGTGTTGTTAAGTCGACTTGTCCTGCTGGTTCTTCGGCTGTCTTTGATTTCGTTACTTCTGTTGTGCCTCCTGGGTTCTTTACGTTGTCTGATGG